>NZ_CP041405.1:6387500-6612442 GCF_007066085.1 Paenibacillus thiaminolyticus
TCTCCAGCCCACAATGAGGCGCCGGGGATGGTTCTTTTGATTTGTTCGGGATGGACTTCGTTACTGTTTTTCTGAAAAAGACTAAATATGCGCTTGACGGAGCGGCCGGAGCGTGATACGCTTTGTTTCGGTTAATCGTAATAATTACTAATAAATTGGAATAGGATAGGACATGCTCTCCATTCGGCCTTCGTCGTCCCGGAGAGAAGCGGGAAAAGAGGAGGTAACTGTTGATGAACGTCCTGTTCCGTTATGGCACATACGCGGTGACTATTGTGTGCGCTGCCGTGCTGTATCTTTTGTTCACGAATCAGCGCCTGGCTGATGTATCTGTTCCGGTGGACCCGGAATTCCTGCGCAGTGTGCCCACGATCGGAATCAGTCTGGTCATCGAGGCGCTGCCCTTCCTTATGCTTGGCGTTGCGGTGTCGGCCATTTTACATGAATTTGTGCCGGAAGGGTTCATTCCGCGCTGGATACCGCGCCATCCGCTGGCCGGTGTCGTGGCGGCCTCTCTAATCGGCGTGCTCCTGCCCCTGTGCGAATGCGGGATGGTGCCTGTCGTCAGGCGGCTCATTCAGAAAGGAATGCCCGTCTACGTCGGGGTAACGTACATACTGGCTTCACCGATCATCAATCCGATCGTGTTCGCCTCGACGTCGATGGCTTTCCGCAGCCAGCCGGAAATGGCATATTACCGGATGGGGCTAGCGTTCGTCATCACGGTCATCATCGGTCTCGTGCTGTACGCGACCGTGAAGCGCAATCCTCTCAAGGAAGCGCCGGGAGACCATACGGGGGGCTGCCGGCACGGGGATCATGAACCGCATCATGCCGGACATCCGCATCCGGCGAAGGCCTCGCTGCGAACCAAGCTGCAAGCGAGCGTCTACCATATGGGGGACGAGTTCCTTGATATGGGCAAATATTTGTTAATGGGCGCGTTCATTACGGCATTTATCCAGAGCGGCATCGGGCGGGATTGGCTGGCGTCTGCCGTGCCCGAAGGAGTCGGCTCCCATCTGTTCATGATGGGCTTCGCGTATCTTATCTCGCTCTGCTCGACATCTGACGCATTCATCGCCGCTTCGTTCAGTTCCATGTTGGCGGCGGGGCCGCTGCTGACCTTTCTCGTCTTCGGACCGATGCTGGATCTGAAGACATCGCTCATGCTGGCCGGCGTATTCCGGACCCGGTTCGTCGCCGGACTCAGCCTCCTGATAGCGGTCACGGTGTTGGCCTGCTCGCTTCTATGGCAAGCTCTGTTCATGTAATATTCCGCCGGATACATCATGCCTAGCCGGCGTCTATATTTCATCCTGAAAAGGAGTGATTTCGCATGTCCATACAGAAGCGCCCATGGCGGCAGGCGCTGGTCTATTTGCTGCAGTCGGTCACGATGTTCGCCTGGTCCTTATTCATTTTGTCCCTGTTCTGGCAGGACAAGGTGCAGTATTATATCGCCCCTCGCATGGAAATCTGGGTGCAGTGGGGAACTGCTGCCCTCTATGTATTGGCTGCCTTCCAGCTTTATCGGTCGCTGATCCTATTCTTCTCGCCGGAGGACGGAGGCGGGCATGCCGGCTGCGGCTGCGATCATCACCCGGGCGGCTTCCGCCTCGGAAGGCAGGCGGGATGGTCCCTCGTGTTTGTGCTCCCGCTGGCGGCTGCCGTGTTGCTGCCGGTCTCCTCGCTCGGCAGTGCGATGGCGGAGAAGAAGGGCGTGCAATATTCTATCGCCCAGGAGCGGACGGGCGGCCAGGAGCAGAAGCGGATGCCGGGAACGGTGGAACGGTCCTCCGGGACGCAGGCGGACGGAACGCCTGCATCAGAGCTTCCGCTCGTGATGGTGGATTCGCCTGGCGCGACGCGGCAGGAAGCAGGAGAGCCGGGGGCTGCGGGACAAGCGGTGCAGCAGGAGGAAGAGATGCTGTGGGACGGACGATTTCCTTATGACCGGTACACGATGATCTATGCGAAGCATGCGGCCAAGCTTGTCCAAGAGAAGAAGATCGAGATTCCGGAGAAGCTGTTCATCGAGACGATTACGACGCTCGATCTGTATAAGGAACAGTTCCAAGGCAAGACGGTTACGCTGCGGGGCTTCGTGCACCGGGGCGAGGGGATGGGGCAGAACCGGTTCGCCGTCGTGCGCTTCGCCCTGGAATGCTGCGCGGCCGATGCGTTCCCGTACGGCATCATGACCGAAGTGCCCGCTGCGGGACGGTTCACCGACGACAGCTGGGTTGAAGTGACCGGGACGTTGTCGAAGCTGAAGCTGGACGAGGATACGGAAGTGATGAAGCTGGAAGCGGACAACGCGGGCATTCGGCTCATCGAGGCCCCGCAAGATCCTTATGTGTATATGAACCCAGATTTTTATTTTGATAAAAAATAATGCGGAGGCGGGCCATGTGAAGGCCCGCCTCAGGTCGTATCTCCGATGGAGGCTCGCCTGAGGCCGTGTCTGCGATGGAGGTCCGCCTGATCCGTGTCTCCGATGGAAGCCAACGGGGACAGGCTGGGCTTCCGCATTGACGCAGCGAGGGAATGGTGGTAATATACCCATAGGGGTATATGGAAACAACAAAGGAGGGGCAGCGATGTTCGGATGGTTATTCAAGTCACGAGCGAACAAGTCTTCTTCGATAACGGCGCAGCAGCTGGAAGCGCTGCTGCCGCTGCAGGATGCGGTCATCGTCGATGTGCGCGAGCCTGCGGAGTATTCCCAAGGCCATATTCCGTCCGCACTGAACCGGCCTCTGTCCCGGCTTGCGGCTAAGGTGAGCGGCATCCCGCAGGGGAAGAAGCTATATGTCATCTGCCAGAGCGGGATGCGAAGCGCCCGGGCGGCAGGGCTGCTGCGGCGGCATGGTTATGCGGATGTCGTCAATGTGCGCGGCGGCATGAACCGGTGGACGGGACCGCGGAAATAAGCTCTTTTTTTACATTAAAATATACCCTATAGGGTATTAGGGGAGTGGATGGTTAATGAAACAGCGCAAAATTGTGATTGTCGGCGGAGTCGCGGGCGGCGCGACGGCGGCTGCCCGGCTGCGACGTCTGGACGAGCATGCGGAGATCATCATGTTCGAGCGAGGGGAGTATATTTCGTACGCGAACTGCGGGCTTCCCTATTATATTGGAGGCGTCATTCCGAAGCGGCAGTCTTTGCTCGTGCAGACCCCCCAAGGCATGTCGAAGCGGTTCCGGCTCGATATTCGGACAGAGCAGGAAGTAACGGCCATCGATCGGGAGCGCCATATTGTCTCCATTCGGAATGGCAAGACGGGGGAGGAGTACGAGGAATCGTATGATACGTTGATTCTGTCTCCGGGGGCGAAGCCTATCGTGCCGCCGATCGAAGGGTTGAACGAGGCGAAGCAGACGTTCACCCTGCGAAGCATCCCGGATACGGACCGGATTAAGGCATATGTTGACGAGACGTCGCCGCAGCAGGCCGTTATTATCGGCGGCGGCTTCATCGGCCTGGAGATGGCGGACAGTCTGGCCCACCGCGGCATCGCGGTGACCGTCGTGGAAATGGCCGATCAAGTCATGGCTCCGCTCGATCCGGAAATGGCAGCCATCGTGCACCATCATCTGCGGGAAAAAGGAATTGAGCTTATACTGGGAGACGGGGTCAGCGCGTTCCAGGACGAGGGGCGTTCCATCGTTCTCGCCAGCGGGCGCGTGCTGCCGACAGATATGACGATTCTGTCCATCGGTGTCCGGCCGGAGAATGAGCTTGCCCGTTCGGCCGGGCTGGCGCTCGGCGAGAGAGGCGGCATTCTCGTCGATGAATATTTGCGCACGGCGGATCCTGACATTTGGGCCATCGGCGACGCGATTGAAGTGAAGGATTATATTCACGGCACGCCGGCGATGGTGCCGCTCGCCTGGCCGGCGAACCGACAGGGCAGACTGGTCGCAGATAACATATACGGGAAGGGCCAGTCATACCGGGGCACGCTCGGGACCGCGGTGGCGAAGGTGTTCGATCTGACGGTTGCGGTGGCAGGCAGTAATGCGAAGACGCTCCAGAAGCTGGGCGTACCGTATGAATCCGTTCATATTCATCCGGCTTCTCATGCCGGGTACTACCCTGGCGGATCTCCTATCTCGCTCAAGCTGACCTTCCATCCGGAGACCGGCGCCATTTACGGAGTTCAGGGCGTCGGCATGCAGGGGGTGGACAAGCGGATCGACGTAGTCGCCACCGCCATCAAGGGCAAGCTGACCGTGCATGATCTGCCCGATCTCGAATTGGCCTATGCTCCTCCCTATTCGTCGGCGAAGGATCCGGTCAATATGCTAGGCTATGTCGCCTCGCATGTCGTCGACGGCGATGTGAAGGTTGTTCACTACGACCAGATCGACCGGATGGTGCGCGAGGGTGCCTGCCTCATCGATGTGCGGGAATCCGCCGAGCGGGAAGCAGGCTATATCGAAGGCTCAATCCATATTCCGCTTGGCGATCTGCGCAGCCGGCTGGATGAGCTGCCGCAGGATCGGCCGATTGTCGTTAGCTGCCAGGTCGGGCTGCGCGGCTATCTGGCGACCCGCATCCTGGATCAGCACGGCTTCGAGAGCATGAATCTGAGCGGCGGGTACAAGACGTATGCGGCTTACTATGGGAGCCGTAATCCGGCAACCGCCTGCGCGAAGTAAGCGGGAGGCACGGTCCATCATACCATCGTAGAAGTGTCTTATAAGACAGGGGCGTGATGACTGATCACGCCCCTGCTGGCGTTGTGGGAAAAACCGGGACGAACACAGCAATCTGTGGTAGGATGTGGAAAAGGGGAGATGGAGGAAAGCACACGATGAAAGCGGAGCTGTCATATGACGCCAGAGCGGAGCTCGGCGAAGGGCCGGTATGGGATGAACGCACGCAGCGCCTGTACTGGGTTGATATTACGGGAAGAGCGATCCATTTTGCAGAGCCTGCATCCGGGAAGCGGGAGACGCTCGCCATGCCGAGCTATGTCGGCGCGGTCGCCTTGACGGAATCGGGACGCCGACTTCTGTGCGTGCTGCAGGACGGGTTCTATTTTGTTCATCCGGATACGAAGGAGGTTGACCGCATCGGCGAGCCGGTTCTCCGTACGGGACAGATGCGGTTCAATGACGCGAAATGCGATCCGGCGGGACGTCTGGTAGCAGGGACGCTAAGCCTGTTCGATGGAAAGCTGAGCCTGTCCAAGGGAGAAGGGGAAGCTTCCCTGTACCGGCTGGACCCGGATGGCAGAGTCGTCATACTGCGGGAAGGCATCACGCTGTCGAACGGGATGGGCTGGAGTCCGGACGGCGGAACGATGTATTATATCGATACCCCGACGATGCGGGTCGACGCATTCGACTATGATGTGGGGCGCGGCGAGCTCGGCAACCGCCGTCCCGTCATCCGCATCTCCGATGGAGAAGGGATTCCCGACGGGATGACCGTCGACGCCGATGGTATGGTATGGGTAGCCCATTGGGGAGGAGCGCGGATTACGCGCTGGAATCCGGAGACGGGAGCGCAGCTTGCAGCCGTGCCGATTCCGGCGGCGAATACGACCTCGCTCTGCTTCGGCGGCCCGTCGTACCGCGAGCTGTACGTCACGACAGCACGCACAGGGATGAAGGTGGAGCAGCTCGAGCAGCAGCCCTATGCGGGCGGCGTGTTCCGCGTCGAGCCCGGAGTGGCCGGACTGCCCCCGAGCCGCTTCGATGACCGGCTGCTGCCGTGAATCGAGGAGCAAGAACCGATTCCGCGAAGGATTGGGGCTCGCTCGGTCGGGAGAGAGGCTCCACGAGGCCGCGGCGGCATGGCGAATGTCATCAGATGTCCATAATGAAGCATGGCATCGGTCTGGCCGCTGTGCTAGAGTTACAGTAGAAAGGACAGCGCCGGCCTGGCCGCCTCACAGGGCTCCCGAATCGGGGGAGTTCATGTTGGCGGCGCGATGCGAATGCGGGGAAGGGGAGTTTCTTTTCGGAGAAAATTGTTACCGATAACCCTATCCCAGCTTAGATGTTCATTTCGTATTGCGGCCGCCTCGTCCTAACCAGCTACGCAGATATACAGCAGATGAAGGAGCGATTACGCATGAAGCAGCGCAGTAAATTGCAAGGCATTATTCCGCCGGTCATTACCGTACTCGATGAACACGGTCAGCTCGATACGGCAGGCATGGGGCGGATGATTGATTTTTTGACGGAAGCCGGAGTTCATGGCTTGTTTTTTCTTGGATCGGCGGGTGAATTCTTTCACATGTCAGCTGATCAGCGTAAGCAGGTCGCTGAATTCGCAGTCCGGCATACGAACGGCCGCCTTCCGGTTCTCATTGGAACCGGATCCAGCCGGACGGATGAAGCGATCGAGCTGAGCCGCCATGCCAAGTCGGCCGGCGCAGATGCGGTCGTCGTCCTTAATCCGTACGCCGCGAAGCTGAGCGACGAGCAGTTGTATCGTCATTTTGCCGACATCGCCGAATCGGTGTCGCTGCCGATATATATTTATAATTATCCGGGTCTGACCGGTCAGGAAGTGAAGCCGTCCATCGTGGCGGCATTAGCCGCAGCGTATCCGAACATTGCCGGAATCAAGCAGACGGTGCAGCAGATCGAACCGATTTTGGAGGTCATCCGCGATGTGAAAGGGCAGCGGCCGGAGTTCGCGGTGTTCGCGGGCTACGACCATCTTCTGCTGGAGACGCTCATCGCGGGAGGCGACGGCGCGGTTCCGGCGAGTGCCAACTTCGCCCCGCATCTGACCTGCGGGCTGTACGAGGCATACCGATGCCGCGATCTGGCGGCCATCACCGGCATTCAGCGCAAGCTGTTCCGGATCGTGACGGAGGTGTATCCGCTTGACGCCCCGTTCTTCCACACGATTAAGGAAGCGGTTCGCGCTTCCGGCGTCGAGATTCCAACTCATGTCATGCCACCGGCCCGGCCGCTGTCCCCGGAGCTGCGTCGGGAATTGCTGCAGCTGCTGGAGCGCCATGAGCTGCTGCGCATCCTGCAAGGGAGCTGAACGAAATGCCGGCTACTGACAGCTAGGGGCCGGCCTGTCAGCGTGCCGGGTTCTGAGCTGCGGCGCCGTGAATCTGACCGCATTGCGGCAGCCCTTGTCCTCTCCCATTGGAGCAGGACAGGGGCTTTGGCTGCGTTCAGGGAAGGTAGGCGCTAGAACTATCACAATTGTTAAGCTCTTCTTCACCTTTTCTTCATGAAATGTTAGCAGGCTGTTCATCAGCGGCAGCTATACTGGTACTCATATTCCAGCTGCTGAAGGTATCTGTTCTGTTCGGAACAAGCAAGGGAGAAAGGGAGAAGCTTATGAATCGGAGTATACGAAGTCGGATAGGGGATCGTCAGCCTCGGGAAGCTCGGGAAGCCGGCCGCTTGTCAACGGGACGAGGGGGAGACGGTCCAGACGCGACTCGCTTCCTGTGGAAGCTGCTGTTTATTGTGGGAATTTGCTTGTGCGGCGCATTTGCGCTCACCATGTGTGTATTGGTTGCCTTGCGATTCATTATGCATACGATCGATATTCCGCCGCTGTGGAAGTTGTACCGGCTATTGTCTTCAACCATTGGTCTGGAAGGAATGGTGCTGCTGGCGACGGGGGTGCTGTTCCTCGCAAGCCTGCTGTGGCTCATCGGCACCGAGGCGGTATATTACGGGCAGATCAAGGACAGTCTCGTCCGCCTCGCCGATGGGGAAGAAGCGATGCCGCTTCCTGTCAAGCGATCGGCGGCGGAGCTGGACGAAGCGGCAGATGCCGTCAACCGCCTGTCGCGGCAGATGTCTGCGGCCAGGGAGAAGGAGGAGGCGACGTCCGAGCGGATGAACGGGCTAATGACCGCACTGTCGCATGATGTGCGCACGCCGCTGACTTCGATTCTGGGCTATTTGCAGCTGATCGCGGAAGACGGCTACCGGGATGAAGTGGAGCTGCGCCACTATGTTCAGATTGCGCGCGATAAGGCGCTGTGCTTGAGCCGGGCCGTCGATCGGCGGTTCGAATTATCGAGACTGCCGCAGGTTCCCGAACGGGAAGGGTGGCATCCCGTCGATGTGCGCCGGCTGCTGATGCAGTTGGCGGAAGAGTACCGGTTCCGCCCGAAGCAGCCGGGGATCACGATAGCGTTGGACTTCGCTGAGCCGGATGGACAGCCGATGATGATTTACGGGAACGGGAGCCGGCTCATGGAAGCGTTCGAGATGCTGATTGCCGAAGCGGCGCGGACGGGACGGCCTTCGGGGCCGATCCGAATCAGGCTATTCGGTGCGGTGGAGGCGGCCGTCGTGCACATTCGGAACGATGGGCAGCCCGTTCCCGGAACGGATACGCCCCGCCGGGAGGACGGCGTGTTCCGGCCGGCTGCCGGAACGTATGCCTCGCCTGCGGAGGATGAACGGCCCGGCGGCAGATGGGCTGACGCCCGGGGCATTGTGGCAGCGCATGGCGGAACGGTTGCCGTGTTCGGCCATCCTCCGCGAGCCGCCTATGAGGTCCGCCTGCCTTTATGTCGCACCGGGGATGCCGCCGAGGCTTGAACGATTCGCCTCAGGCCGCGTCGGCGGCATCTTTTCCCGTCCAAGAGGTCAATGTTATAATGGAACCCAACTTAAGATAATGAGGTGAATCACCCAATTGCTTAATGAATGGATTCCTGGCATGTTAGAGACTATGGATTGGAGCCGGTGGCTGAGCGCCGCCGGGGTATTGCTGCTGTTTTTGCTGTTCCGCAAGCTGTTCACGAACTATCTGTTCGCCCTGCTGATGCGCGGACTGTCGCGCTCAAAGGGGGCCACGCATTTTTTGGCGGCGTTCGAGAAGCCGATGCAATTTTTTTTCGTCCTGATCGGTATATATCTGGCCTGCAAAATGGTTATTCCTCCAGGCGGAGCCTTGCTGCCCGCCATCGATAAAATTTACCGTAACGCCTTCATCGTCCTCATCGCTTGGGGACTCTACCATACGGCGGCCCGCTCTTCCAGCATATTCAGCGGGCTGTCGGCGAGGCTCGGGCTCGATGAGTCGAGCATGCTGATTCCTTTCTTATCCAAGGTGCTGCGCTTCCTCGTGGTCGTCATTGCGATAACGATGATCGCCTCGGAGTGGGGGTACAGCATTAATGGCGTTGTCGCGGGACTTGGCCTGGGCAGTCTGGCGATAGCGCTGGCCGCTCAGGACACGCTCAGCAATTTTCTGGGCGGCATCGTCATTATTACGGAGAAGCCCTTCTCCAAGGGCGATTGGATTATGACTCCGACCGTCGAAGGGACGGTCGAAGATATTACGTTCCGCAGCTCGAAAATCCGCACCTTCGCCCATTCGCTCGTTACGGTGCCGAATGCGACGCTGGCGGGCCAGGCGATTACGAATTGGAGCCGGATGGGCAAGCGGCGGGTCACGTTCACCTTGAACGTCGCGCTCGATTCGGATCGCGAGCAGCTGCAGGCGGCCATCGCCAAAATGGACGCGCGCCTGCGGGAGAACGAAGCGGTAGACCCGGACGTTATTATGGTACGGTTCAGCGAATTCAACGAAAGCAGTCTGGGCATCTTTTTCTATTATTTCACCAAGACGACGGTATGGGCCGAATATTTGAAGCATAAGGAGCAGATCAATCTGATGATTATGGAGGTGCTTGAGGAAGAGGGAATTTTGCTCGCGCTGCCAAGCCAGCGGCTCTATGTGGAAGCGGGCCCTTCGCCTCAGCGTTTTCCGTTGTAGGCTGTTAGGTCCGGCCATTTGCTCAGCATGGAGATGCCGGAGTATGTCAATCAGAGAGTGCTTCGGTTCCTGGAAGCTTGAGAGGATGCAGGGCCATAGGGAATCGCCATAATGGATGGAAAAAGGGGGGGCCAGCGATGGAAACGGTCGTCATTGTGGACTATGACCCGGACTGGGTACGCGACTACGAGCAGGAGAAGCGGGTTATCGAGGAGGCGCTGTCGGATATCGTCGCCGCGGTGGAGCATATCGGCAGCACCTCGGTTCCCGGTCTGGGTGCCAAGCCGATCATTGATATTATGGCCGGCATTCATCGGTTGGAGGCGCTGACCGAGGTGCATATCGAGCGCCTGGCCGCGATCGGCTACGAGTACGTGCCGAAGCCGGAATGGCCGGAACGCCGATTTTTCAGGCGTGGACGCTGGCGGGCCGGTACGCATCATCTGCATATATACCGGTATCGGGATCCCCATTGGGAAGCGCACTTGCTGTTCCGCGATTATGTAAGAGCCCACCCGGATGTCCGGGAGCAATATAGGCAATTGAAGCTTGAATTGGCCAGCCTGCATCCGTATGATCGCGTCGAATATACGCGGCGGAAGGCGCCGTTCATTGAGCGTGTGCTGCGTCTAGCGCGTGAGGAAGACCGAAGCCCGTCCTGATCCGGACGGGCTTCGCCATGTGCGGCCGTCCCTGCCTGGCTTGCAGGGGCTGCTTGCAGATTCATACAGATATCCCCCCTCGATCGCGCGTTGGAGACAGCTCTCCGAGGCGTTTTTTATGATTATCCCTTTTGTTCAGTTATTGTTTAGTATATTTGACTAAGATGAAAGCGTTCGTGCCTTTCGAATTAGGTCTCAGGTCTGAAGTAAAAGGCGCAGGCTGTTTCTTTTTCTCCCCCGCCGCTTTATAGTGAAGATGACCGTATGGGTCTAGCGGCGAGATCCATGGAGGAGCAGCAGGCTGCGCGATCCGCTTCGGCATCGTCGATGCGGGAGGCAGGAAGGGGACGAGCCGGCCGTTCCGCCACGGGGACATGCATGATTCCGGCGTGTCCGGTGGATGAGGGGGAGGCCGCTGCGGTCAAGATTGCAAGGGGGAAGGAATATGAAAGCGATCCTTGTCGATGATGAAATGCTAGCGCTGCGACGTATGGAAAAGCTATTGAAGGAGCAGGATGGAAAGGAAGTGCCTATTGAAATTGTCGGTTCATTTCAAAATCCGCATCTGGCCCTGGAAGTGGCGGAACGGGAGACGTTCCATCTTGTCTTCCTTGATATCGAGATGCCGGAAATGGATGGAATGGAACTGGCGGAACGTCTGTTGCGCATTCAACCCCACCTTCATATTGTATTTGTGACGGCATATAACGAATATGCGGTTGAGGCATTCGAGCTGAATGCGTTAGACTATTTATTGAAGCCGGTGCAGCGGACCCGCATCGAGAAGACGCTGAAGCGGCTTGCTAAGCCGGTGCAAGCGAACGATGAAGGGAAGCACAGCCAGCTTGAGGGGATGCTGTGCACATTGTCTTATCTGCATTATATTACTCCCCAACAGGAGCTGAAGACTTTCCACTGGCGGACGGTCAAAGCACAGGAGCTATTTGCTTATCTGCTTCACCATCGGGAGCAGACGCTGCGCAAAGATACGATTCTCGATTTGCTGTGGCCGAATTACCGCATTGAAAAGTCATCAGCCCATTTACATACGACGATTTACCAGATTAGGCAGGTCATTAAGCAGAGGGCATTACGAATCCACATCAAATATATGGATGAGGGGTACCGGCTCGAATTGGGCGGCATGAAGCTGGACAAGGAGGAATGGGAGAAGGCGATGCGTCTGGCCCCGCAGGTCTCTCCCGAGACGATCCAGGAGCATCAGAAGCTGCTGAACGCCTATCGGGGCGATTATTTGGCGGAGCATCAATATTTGTGGGCGGAAGGCGAACAGGAGAGGCTTCGGTTAATCTGGTTCAATCATGCGAAGCAGGTGGCCGAATGCTTGATGCGGATGAACGCATATACGGAAGCGATGCCCCTTTACAAGAAGATTCAGGAGAAATATCCATACACCGAAGATAGTTATTTCGGACTGATGAAAATTCATGCGCAGTTGGGCAATTACGGGGAAGTCATCAAGCAATTTCAACTGTTAAGCCACAATTTAAAAGGAGAATTAGGCATTGAACCCAGCAGAGAAGTATTTGCTTGGTACATGGAATGGAAAAACAGCATTTAATCGCGCCGACCGTCGTGGATTCTGCTTCCGCGGCGGTTATTTTTCTTGGGAGGACGATTCAGTATTTGTTCAGTAGGCCATCATAGAATAGTCGATGTTTATGAGAAAAAGTCGAAATTTTAGGTAAAAAATCCAATTCATTGTGGGAGTGAAAACCAATCAACATGAAATATACGGGCAGAATAATAATGACTGCCATGACGCTGTGCGGATGGGTCGCACTCATCGCATACCTCATGTCGGCAAAAATGATGAATCCGATGTTGGCCGTGCTCACCATTATGATGCTTGGCGTATCTTGGCGATGCGGCAAACGGTATGATGTCGTGAAGTATGAATCGGAAATCGACCCTATGACATTGGCGTATAACCGCAGAAGTGCCGATGTAATATTTCAGAGGCTGGCTGGCAAACACCGCAAAAATGGACAAAAAACCGCCGTCTTTTTCTTCGACGTGGATCGGTTCAAAGAAATTAATGATACGTATGGCCACAATGCGGGAGATCGGGTGCTGCGGCTCATTTCGACCGTGCTGCTGAATACATCCGGCAGCGAGACCGCGGTCGTTCGCTGGGGAGGCGATGAATTTGTGTTCATGGTGCCCTGCTCTGACCGGTGCGAGCTGCGGAGCATCCGCAGCCGCATAATGAACAAGCTGGCCTTGACTGCAGAGCAGGCCTCGGTTCCTTTTGCGGTATCTTATGGCTATGCGGTATATCCGGAGGAGGGGACATTATTAAGCGATATTGTGGAGATGGCGGACAGACATATGATGCGAATCAAACGAAGCAAGCTCCGCTGCGGCTCTCAGGATACCGCCAAAATGCAGCTTTCACTACAGTAGGGAGATTGGGCAAATGGCAAAACGATATGTTGTTCGACTCGTCTTTGCACTCGTGACCATTCTGTATGTTGTGTTGGCCGGCGGTTTCTTCCGGGAATGTGAGGCATTTCCGAAGCCGGTGCAGGGGGTGCTTGATCTTAGCGGCAGCGGATGGGAACAGGAGGGCCTTATCAAGTTGAAGGGGGAATGGGAATTTTATCCGGACAGGATATTCTCGAACGCTTCACAGATTGCGGCCCTCGGTGCCAAGCCCGTCTTCATCCAAGTGCCGGGCCCCTGGAGAATCGACAGCGCATGGACGGGACCCCGGCCATTCTCTACATACGGCACGTACCGATTGCGAATTATACTTGACAACAGCTCGGAACAGATATTTTCTTTTTATGTGAAATCCATTATGAGTTCCCACAGCATGATCGTCAATGGCCTGCGCATTGGCAGCAGCGGGCTCTCCCCGGACGATTTCCATTCAAATACGCTATACAACACCTCTTATGTTGCCTATGCGCATACGAATAGCAATGTTATCGATCTGATGATCCAGATCGACAGGTCAGACTCCGTCTGGCACGGGGCCATCACCAGGCCGATATCGTTTGGACTGCCGCAGCAAGTGAACTTGGAGCGGAACCTTGAGCTCATGCTGGAAATGGGCATTCTGCTGACCTTATTGTTGGGCGCTTTTCATACGATACTTATTTATCTGTTCCGATTGCCGCAGCCCGGGTGGCAATATTTTGTTCTTTTTTGCATGTCTGCGATAGTGTTCGTTCTTATTTTCGGAGAAAGATGGGGAGCGATGCTATTCCCGATGCTGTCCTTCTATTGGCGCTACAAGCTGATGATAGTGACGTCGATCGGCATGAATCTGTTCCTGCTGCTCTATGCATCGCGAAGGCGCCGATGCTATGTGCATCCGCAGATAGCCCAATTCGCGGCATACGTCTCCATGCTGGGAACCGTTGCCGTTTTTCTAGTGAAGCATACCCGCGGCATCATTGCCGTGTCTGCGGTAACTCATGGAATATTTCTAGCCTTATATCTTTATTTATTCTATAGGCTGGTGCGCGGTTCATTGGTTGCCGGGAAGACATTTCCCTTCTTGCTGACAATCGCATTCGCGGCGGGAGGATTTGCGGTATACGGTGGAGTATTCGGCGTCCATGAGTCGCTGTATTGGTGGTATTTGAACTTTATCATCTTTATTTGCGTGCTTGTCTTCCTTCAGGCAAGGCAGCATTACGCCGCCTATCGAAGAGAGAAGGAATTGGCCGAAGCATTGGCGAACCATAGGCGCTCGAATGAAGAATTTATGGCAGCGACAGCCAAGGAATTGAAGACGCCGCTGCTTGCGATTACGAATTTGGCGCAATCCCTGCTGGAAGGCAACCGTGGCAACTTGTCGGTCAAGCAAGAGGAAGATTTGCATATTGTTGTATTTGTCGCGAAGCATATGACCCGATTGGTTAGCGATCTGCAGGATTGGTCAGAATTGAAGGAAGGAAGGATGCTCATCCATGTGAAAGTACTTGATCTGAGGAGAACCGTCACCGCTGTGATAGAGATTACCCGTTATATTACAATGCCTCGAGACATTGTAATATGCAACAAGCTGGATGACAATCTGCCGCCGGTGCTGGCTGATGAGCAGCGATTGATGCAGATTATGTCCCAACTGCTGCACAACGCGGTGAAGAATACGAAGAAGGGCACAGTGACGGTATCGGCCCTAGCATTGAAGGAAGCAGTGGAGGTTCGGATCTCGGATTCGGGAGGCGGAATGACGCAGGCGGAGATGGAAGGCATCTTTGATGCGTACGAGCAGGATGTGCCGCATCGTTCTTCTTTTTTTGACAGAAGGCTCGGTCTCAATGTCACGAAGCGGTTGGTAGAGCTTCATGGCGGAACCATTGGCGTGACTTCAGCCATAGGCCGCGGCTCAACGTTCTATTTCCGTCTGCCAATCGCTGAACAACAGCAGGGGGATGAGGGGGAACTTATGAGGAAGGAGGATGGCAAGGCGGCAATTCCCGTGCGGATGCCGCTGGAATATCAGGAGCAGTTCGGCTGGGAGATTGCAGAAGAGATCGTGTTCGATGCGCCTTCTCCTTCTTTCACGGTTGACGAGATTGGCGAGGCCTGCATTCTAATCGTCGACGATGATCCGATTCATCAGAAGGTATTGGAAAATCTGCTCTCCCCAGATCGATTCCGGCTTACCACGGTCTCCAGCGGGGAAGAAGCGTTATTGCAGATTCGGCACATCCGGAACTGGGATCTGGTACTGCTCAATCTGATGATGTCTGGCATGTCGGGCTTGGAAGTATGCCGGCGCATTCGGGAGATGCATTCCTTGTTCGAGCTGCCGGTACTGATGTTAACGGGAAGGGGGCGTACCGATGACGCACTCGCCGCTTACTCGGCCGGAGCGAATGACTTTGTGGCGAAGCCGATCGACTCCGCCGAGCTGCGGGCCCGCGTGCGGACGCTGTTGCTGATGAAGCATTCGGCGAATGAGCGGTTCCGTATGGAGATGGCTTTTTTGCAGGCGCAAATCAAGCCCCATTTTATTTTCAATACGTTGAACTCGCTTGTCTCGCTCAGTGAAGACGATCCAGAGCAGATGCGCGAGCTGCTAGTCGAATTCAGCAATTATTTGCGGCAGAGCTTCCGCTTCGATAATGTGGAGCCATTGGTACCGCTCGAACGGGAGCTTCAACTGGTACGTTCTTATTTATACATAGAAAAAATCAGGTTCGGGGACCGGCTGCAATTTACGATTGATCTGCCTGAATCGCATCGGTTGCGTATCCCGCCGCTATCCATTCAGCCGATCGTGGAGAACGCCGTTCACCACGGGATTATGAAACGGATGGGCGGGGGCACGATTCATATTCGCGTCTATGCGGAGGACAAACATTATTGCATCGAAGTCTGCGATGATGGGGTCGGCATCTCGGCCGATCGGCAGGAGCAGCTGTTGGCGAAGAGCGCGACCGGCGGAATCGGGCTCAAAAATATTGATTACCGATTGCGGCAGCTGTTCGGCACGGGCATATCGGTGCGCAGCGCCCCGATGGAGGGGACCTGCGTCAAATTTTGTATTCCGTGCGAGACAGATAACTAAGCAGGGGGCTGCCTTAAGGTTTTGTTGACCTTAAGGCAGCCCCCAAGCTATTTTATCGATGCAATTGAACGATTCGTTCAAGGTCAGGAGTGACAGGGATATCATCATTTTTCTTTTTTTGTGCTGCCCGTCTCATTTGATGATAATGGCGCTTGCACAAATTTTTCGCATAGTGACGTTCCTTGCAGCCTTCTTCACTGCACAATCGTTGTGTTGCCATTCTAGGTCTGCCCATGAGTACCTCCCCTTTTGACTATGTATTTATACCTAATTGTAGATGTTAAGAATGAACAATTTCTGAACGAAATAAGCCAAAAGATACTGGAAAACATAAAAAAAGGATTTATTTGAATAAAAATTTAAACTTTTTTTATATCGTTAACTATAATAATAAGTTTTTCAGTTGTCCTTTTACAAGGAGTAAATAAAAAGTTGTGGTTCCAAGGTCTCTGGAAACGGGTGTTCCCAAAATATGCCTTTGGTTTTGGATCGGCAGGTGCGATTCGAGGTTTCCCCTGGCCGCAATTTCTGATAGGATAGTTCGTGGAAGCCTTTCCACAATAAATATTAGAGGCGATGGATGAAAGAGAGGTGCAGTGCGATGAGTGCAGATTATTCATCACGCAGCAGCAATGACAAGCAGCATGTACTGGAAGATTGGTCAGCGGCCCGGGAGACACCGAAAGGTCCGGGGCAGCCATACCTCCATGGCTACAATGCCAAGGAATTGAAAGCGTGGTCACCCGACACGGATCCGTATGCCCGCTTTTTTCGCTCACGGGTGCCGCTCGCGAAGCGGATAGAACCGTTCGCCCCGACTCAAGCGCATCCCGCGCTAACGTATCAGGCGAAGGTGATGAACTTGTCCGCCGATTATGACAAGGAGGAATGGTTCGGTGCCTACCGCTATAATGACAGCTTCAGCAGGAATGTCCTGAAGTTCTGGCAGTACCAAGATATTTATGCGGCATGGCATGGGCTGCCGGTATATGGTTCACCGGAGGAGGAGCGGCAATACGGCGTCGTGAATCTTCCGAATCCGGCGTATACCGACGCCGCGCACCGCAACGGCGTCATTAGCCTGGGCGGCTGGTTCTGGCCGCGTGACACCGATTTCGGCGAGCTGGTCGAGGAGACGGAAGACGGACGCTTCCCGGTAGCCGACAAAATGATAGAGATGGCGGAGTATTTCGGGTTCGACGGCTATTTCGTCAACCAGGAGGCAAGCATTAGTGAAGAGCATGCCGCCCAACTGATGAAGATGCTGAAATATATGCGCGAGAGCGGGCTGTACTTCAGCTGGTACGATAGTCTGGCGCCGAATGGCGAATTGCAATATATCAATTTCTTCAATGAGATGAATGCGCCATGGGTTCTGGACCAGCGGGACGGCCGCCAGCCGAACGACAGCATATTCATTAACTACGCTTACACGCCGGAGCGGCTAGAGAAGAGCAATGCTTATGCGAAGGAGATTCGACTTGATCCGTACGAAGCGCTTTTTTCCGGTGTGGAAAATGATAAGTTCCGCTTCGAGCGCGGCAATGAGCTGAAATCCATTTTCCGGGATGACGAGGCCCGCACCCCGCGTACGAGCGTGGCGCTGTTCGGCACCGACATGGTATGGCACCGCGGACCGAATCCGTCGGATCCGAAGATGCAGCAATATATTGAGCACCGCGAGCGCATTTACTGGTCTGGCGCCAAAGGCAATCCTGCACGCAGCGGACGCGGCATCGGCTCGGAAGGAGAGAGCTGGGACGGATTGGCGCATTTTATACCGGAGCGTTCAGTTATCGGTTCGTATCCGTTTGTCACGCGCTTCAACAACGGGCATGGGCTCGCCTTCTTCTTGAACGGAGAAGTGGCAAGCCGCACAGGCTGGAACAATGTCAGCGCTCAAGAACTGCTTCCGACTTGGCAGTGGTGGGTTGCTTCCGCAGGGAATCCGCTTGCCGTAGATTATGATTACAGCACAGCGTGGAATGGCGGCTCGTCTATCATTGCAGAAGGACTGCTGGAACCGGGAAGCAGCGCAGACATTCGCCTGTACAAGACGGATTTGCCGACAGACATGGACGTATTGTTATCGCTAACCTGCAAGCTCGGCTGGTCATATGCCGGGAATCATTCGCAGGCTAACGAGGTGGACTCAGATTTAGTACAGCTCTACATGCTCTTATATTATCAGGACGAGCCGGAGACGCCGGAAGTGTTGTCTTTCGATACGGCGCCTGGCAGAGATTGGACTACGCTTGCGAAGCGGCTTGCCAGTGGGGTGAAGCGCCGGATCGCCGCCATTGGAGTCCGCATCGCGTCCCTAGCGGAGAAAAGCGTCGCCGTCAAGGTGAACCTGGGTGAACTGAAGCTGACCGCGGAAGCGGCACAATTGCCAGTGCTGAATGCCCCAGCCGGCTTCCAAGTAGAACAGGCATACTTCAGCGAGGAGCAGGCCTCCCTCATATTGTCCTGGAAATTCGCTGATGAAAGTGTTATCGATAACTTATGGTATTACGATCTATACCGTGTGAAGGGCGGGGAGCGGGAAGCGATAGGCAGAATCTTCGATGACGTGTACTACGTCAAATCCGTAGAGCGGCTCGGAGAGAACGAGCTTACCTTCGAAGCGGTGGCCGTGAACACAGAAGGAGTTGCAGGACAGCCGGCCGTCGCCGTATGGTCGTGGGGAGACGGCGAAGCCGTCGATGCTCCAACTGGGCCGCATCCGGCAGAGAGCCTGCAGCCTCAATTCAACACGGAAGAGGATATTGTGATCGAGCCAGGCTGGAGCCGGTATTTGAATATTCGCGTCGAGCCGGCGTGGGCGGATAATCTGTCACTGATATGGACCTCCAGCAATGAGCGCGCCGTGACCGTCAATGAGCGCGGCCAGATTACGGCCGTGGCACCGGGCGAGGCGGTTGTCACTGCGGCTACGGGTAACCTGGGTGGCCAAAAGGGCCCATCGCTGCAAATGAAAGTGAGTGTCGTAGCGCCAGGAGCGGCTCCGGAAGGCGGCGTCACGCTGGAAGCGGAGCAATACAACCGCTCGAACGGGCTGTTCATCCCAGGCACATATGTGCATGTACGCGATTTGCATTTTGCCAACTGGATGGCGTTCGATGATGTCGATTTCGGTGCGGAAGGCGTGAGCCGCATTACCGTACGCGCCGCCGTCTTGACGGAAGAGACTCGAATGTTGATCCACATCGGCGATGCGGAAGGTCCGCTGGTTGCGGATATGGAGCTGCCGTTGAAGGACGGTAAGTTGGCTCCGTTCTATCATAACTACTCGATGGAGTTGGCTCAACCGCTTACCGGGCGTCAGACGATCTATGTCACCTTCCAGAACCCGAATATCCGCCGTTGGCAGATCCGGGATACGGGGATTGCGGACATCGATTGGATCCACTTTTCATAAGCTGGCACAGGCTGCCGGCCCTGGACATGAATCCAGGGTTGGCGGCTTTCTTGATGTATAGGGAGAGAATCGCACTTAGGAGTTGTTTGTCGAAGCTAGGAGCTTCCTTTTCGAGTCCTTTTCGTCACTCTCCCCTCGACTCAGCTTATAGCGGCGCGGCATGATGACTGTATAGTCGGAACGTTAGCTGTCACCGATGCCCTTCATACCAACCTACCTAGTAAAGCGTCTTTTCTCCGGCATGCACAAAGCTCCTACTTCATAACAAGTTCGCATGACCCTATGTGAAATCACAAAACAAAGCTCATATAAAACAGCAGGAACACAAAGAACAAGCCCTTATGACTCGAAGTAGTATCATCACAAATAAGGCAAGCCCATCTGACTGATGTAGTATCGGAATAAGTCAAGCTCATCTGACTCGATGTAATATCGGAATAAGTCAAGCTCATCTGACTCGATGTAGTATCGGAATAAGCTAAGCTCAACTGACTCGACGAAATATCGAAATATGCTAAGATCAACTGCTCGATGTAATATCGCAAATAAGGCAAGCTCAACTGACTCCATATAACATCGCAAAATAACGTAAACTCATACAAAAAGCGGGAACACAAAAATAATAGAAGCACGTATGAGACTATAGAAAATCGCGAAAATAGAGGAGGCTCATATTACCGAAAAATCGGAAATCAAGCAGGCTCTTATGACAATGGGAGCTAACGGGATATAGGAGTTCATAAGGTGCATAAGAGCGTCAAATTAAGCAGCCTTCCGGTTGTATGGCTGACTACGAAGAGAATGTATGGAGTGGCCAGGAAGGAGTGGCCGGATTGCTATCGACATGCACAGATGAAGAAGCCGCTGCATGGTACAGGCCTGCTCAACGAGGGCATTATATCGAAAGCAATATTCGTCCAAATATGCCTGCAAATACTTTGATCCAATCCCGTGAAATGTATCGTTCATCCAGCGCCAAGCTTGACGGAAGGTCTGATATAAGCGACTGTTCCGGCGTACTTGGATATGGAAGCGGTTGATATAGGTTTCGTCTGCATTTTCCGCATGCCACGTTGCAAAATGGTCACAGCCGATTGGCAGCAAAAGTTTTTTGCTACAATGTTTTGGATCGACTTTCTTCATTTTTAATTTGCCAGTATGGGTTGAAGAACCCGTCACCGACTCTGCGATAATCAATGGACATTCTTTCGGATGAAGCTGGATGGGAGACAAGATTGAATGTCCGTAGAACGCCACAATGCCCTGAACAATGCCGGGAAGGGGGTGATTGGCGTCGTTGTGACTGATTACAGCTCTAATCTTATGCAGGATTAACCAAGCTGTCTTGTAGGTGACTTGTATGATCGAGCGCAGTTGAACAGCGTTAATTCCTGCATCTGAACGGGAGACGAGCCACAGCGCGATAAGCCACTTCCGTAGAGACGTGCGGCTGCCCTCCATGATGGTTCCCGTTGTGATGGAGGCCTGATATCCGCAGGCGCTGCATTGATGGAGAGGGAGGCGGCGGGTTTGGATGAGATAGGCACGACGATGACTGCACCGAGGGCAGACAAAGCCTTGTGGCCATTTCAACTGGGTTAGAAATGCAGCACAGGCTGATTCCGTAGGGAATTGGCGCTCTAATTGCTCCACACTCTCGATTGACTCCCAATTGCACATCAAGACAACCTCCTTATCTTTCTGAAATATAGAAGCGAATAAGAACGAATGTTCCTGATAGTTTGATTATACCGAACATTCGTTCTTATGTCTAGCGTTAATCGGTAATTCAAGGAAAATCCTCATCTTTCAGATCGTGCACTATCCTTGATGACCATATCACTTCACTATCCCCTTAAGACAGGAAGCAGGCTTAAGTTCGCCAGCAAATAGTAAAGAACATATAACCTAAGTTAAAAGGGGACTGATGCAACGGGATAGTGAAGATAAGAGCGTCAGGATGATAGGTGACAATCCGATAGGAGCTGAGATGATGGGGTGCAGCAAAAAGAATATTAAGGTGATACTCAACAGAGCGGTATTAAACTGAATGGATGGGATAGTGAATATAAGAGCGCGAAGATGATAGGTAACGATTCAATAGGGACAGAGATGATGGATAGTGAAAACAAGGGCACCAAGTTGAGGGGGAACGGTGAAAAAGAGCTGAGGCAGTGGGGCACGAATCGTATTGTTTTGTCCGGGATCAGATACCGAATAGTGTCGAGCGTCAGGGGTGTCACTGCAGGACTAGAGTTTTGAGCAAGGAGGAGTAATTTTGGAGATGGTTAGGGAGTGCCAGGAGGAGATTCAGGAGTTTTTGGCGCACGGGATGGGAGTGAAGTAATGAAAGGTAAATTTACCCTATGATAGGAATTGTTTCACTTGAAAAATTTGCTTAAATGGATGAAAAAACGCAATCGCGGATGAAAACGGAGGAAAAGTTCTGTTTTAACGGCGGAAGACAGCGTATTTTGTTCGTTTTGTCGATTTGCAACGCTTTAATTTCATTTCGCTTTTTAATAGAATGAAGGTAACGATCGACTAAGATCGCTTGGTCCTCACTTGATTCGATGAATGAGTTGTCCCTCCTTCACCTAATGCTCGTTCATCATTGTTCGTTCTTCTCTTCACGGCTTGAAGCCGATTCTTTTAGACAATGGTTTGCAACTCGATAACCTCATTGCAGCCAACCCTTTTGCGATATCAGATATCATTGAATCATTTCCAACAACGGCAGCTTAGACTGCCTTACTTTGCCGTTCAGACATGTAAGGGAGACGCCTGAAGCTGTTCACCCAGTGTATTTAAATTCAAAAAGAGACGGAAATTTATGGGCGGTTTTCATTAAAAATGAAGTGTCCATTTCTTTTGCGGGCACATTTTCATCAGGATGAAAAAGGAACGGGAGGAGCATATATGAGATTGACACCTCGGGAACAGGAAAAGCTGATGATTGTGGTCGCAGCCGATCTGGCCCGCAGACGCAAAGATCGCGGCTTGAAGTTGAATTATCCGGAGGCTATCGCTTTGATTACATATGAAATTATCGAAGGCGCGCGGGATGGAAAAACCGTCGCGAAGTTAATGAGTGAGGGCGCGACCATCCTTACAAGGGATGATGTTATGGATGGGATAGCGGAAATGATTCCTGATATTCAGGTTGAAGCGACGTTCCCTGACGGAACGAAGCTGGTCACGGTGCATGAGCCGATACGTTAAGTCTGGAATGGACCGCTACGGTAGGTCCTGCATAGCGATGCGGTGGTCCGGCATGGGGAGTGAGAGTGGAAATGCCGCTTGTATCCTGTTCACATTGAAGGAGGAGTAAAGCTTGATACCAGGTGAGTTTATTTTACGGAGAGATGAAATCGTTTGCAATGAGGGACGCAGCACGATTACCGTCTCGGTGCTGAATCTCGGGGACCGGCCGATTCAAGTCGGATCGCATTTTCATTTCTATGAAGCGAACAGCGCGCTTCAATTTGAACGGGAGCTGGCCTACGGCATGCATCTCAATATTCCGTCAGGCGCAGCCGTCCGCTTCGAGCCAGGGGACCGGAAGGATGTTGAACTCGTGCCATTTACGGGAACGCGGCATGTATATGGTTTGAACAACAAGACGGATGGATCGCTGGATGAGCGGGTTGTGTTGAATACGATTGGCAAAGATTTCGAGCAGCGTGAGTCCGAGATAAAGAAGAAGGAGACATTATCATGAGTTTTCGCATGAGCAGACGCCAGTATGCGGACATGTACGGACCAACGGTCGGCGATGCGGTCCGCTTGGCGGATACGGATTTGTTCATCGAGATTGAGAAGGACTTCACTCGATACGGGGATGAAGCGAAGTTCGGCGGCGGCAAGTCGATCCGTGACGGAATGGGCCAGCATCCGCTGATTACCCGCGATGAGGGTGCAATGGATCTGGTGATCACGAACGCGATTATCATCGATTATACCGGCATCTATAAAGCGGATATCGGGATCCGCGACGGAAAAATCGCCGGAATCGGTAAGAGCGGCAATCCCCTCGTCATGGATGGGGTTGATCTGATTATCGGAGCGTGCACGGAAATTCTCGCTGCGGAGGGTCTGATTGTCACGGCGGGGGGCATTGATACGCATGTTCATTTTATTAATCCGGCGCAGGTCGAGCATGCTTTGGCCTCCGGCTTGACGACCTTGATCGGTGGCGGCACCGGCCCGGCGGAGGGCTCGAAGGCGACGACCTGCACCCCGGGGCAATGGAACATGCACCGGATGCTGGAAGCCTCGGAAGGGCTGCCTATCAATGTCGGCTTCCTGGGCAAGGGAAGCGGCGCAACGGAGGAGCCGATGGCTGAACAGATTCGTGCCGGAGCCATCGGCTTGAAGGTGCACGAGGATTGGGGAGCGACGGCATCCGCCATTGATTATGCGCTTCGTGTCGCTGACAAATATGATGTTCAGGTCGCACTCCACTCCGATACGCTTAACGAGGGCGGGTTCGTGGAAGATACGATTGCCGCCATCCGCGGCCGTATCATTCACACGTATCATACCGAGGGCGCCGGCGGGGGCCATGCGCCGGACATGATCAAAATGGCCGGCCTCGCCAATGTGCTGCCGAGCTCGACCAATCCGACCCGCCCGTTCACGGTAAATACGGTGGACGAGCATCTGGATATGCTGATGGTCTGCCATCATCTCGATCCGAGCGTGCCGGAGGATGTGGCCTTCGCGGATTCCCGGATTCGCGCCGAGACGATTGCGGCGGAAGATATTTTGCATGATATCGGCGTATTCAGTATGGTTAGCTCCGATTCGCAGGCGATGGGCCGCGTCGGGGAAGTTGTCACGCGGACGTGGCAGACGGCGGACAAGATGAAGAAGCAGCGCGGCAAGCTGGCAGAGGATGCCGGCATGGCAGGAGACAACTACCGGGTGAGACGGTACGTGGCGAAATATACGATTAACCCGGCACTGACGCATGGCATCGCTGATTACGTCGGTTCGATCGAAGTCGGGAAAATGGCTGATCTGGTGCTGTGGAACCCGGCCTTTTTCGGAGTAAAGCCGGATCTTGTGTTGAAGAATGGCTTCGTAGTCATGAGCTTGATGGGGGACGCCAATGCTTCGATTCCGACGCCGCAGCCGTACAATTATCGCCCGATGTATGCGGCGGCAGGCAAGGCGCTTGGCCGCAGCTCGGTGACTTTTATGTCCCAGGCTGCTCTTGACGAGGATGTGCCCGGGAAGCTGGGCCTGAACAAGATCGTCCTGCCGGTAGGCGGCATTCGCCGCATCACGAAGCGGGATATGGCATTGAACGGAGAGACGCCGGATATTTTCGTCGATCCGCAGACTTATGAGGTGCGGGTGAACGGAGAACTGCTGACTTGCGAGCCGGTAGATGTGGTGCCGATGGCGCAGCGGTATTTCTTGTTCTGATACATAACGAGGATGAGGTGGATCTATGATTATCGAACAAATCGCCGGCAGCTTGGCCGATTTGAGCCCCGAGGAGCGGGCAGGCCGTCATATGGAAAAAGTATTTATGGCGAGCGAAGACATGTTGAAGACGATTCAACGGGTGACGACGGATCACGGCAACGAGATTGGTATCCGGCTCGCGCAGCGGACCGAGCTCAAGGACGGAGACATTCTATATATGGATGACAATAATATGATCGTGATCGAAGTGATGCCTGATGATGTGCTTATCATTCAGCCGCGCTCGATCCGGGAGATGGGCGAGATCGCCCATAAGCTGGGCAACCGCCATTTGCCGGCGCAGTTCGAGGGTGACGCGATGGTCGTCCAGTATGACTATCTGGTGGAGGAACAGTTGATGCAGGACGGTATTCCTTTTGCCCGCCAGAACAAGAAAATGAAGCAAGCGTTTCGCCATGTCGGACATAAGCACTAGCTCGCTGCTCACGCTGCTGCAGTGGTGCGATTCGAACTTCCCGTCGGGCGCATTCAATCATTCGTTCGGCCTCGAGACGTATATGCAGGCCGGCCAGGTGACAGACAAGGCATCGTTCAAGCTCTGGCTGGAGGCGTATGTGCTCGAGCAGTTGGTATTCAATGATCTGCTGGCATGCCGTCTTGCCTATGAAGCGCTGGAGGGGAATGCGCTGAATACAAATGAACTGAATGCAAATGAACTGAATGCAAATGTGCTTGAGGCAAACGAGCAGGAGGCAAATGAGTTGGAAGAGATATGGCGCCTGGATCGGCTGATGGCGATCCAGTGCATGCCGCGGGAGACGCGGGAGGGCATGCGCCGTATCGGAGAGAGAATGGTGAAGCTGGCAACCGCTCTGTACGATTCCCCAGCTCTGGCGCAATACAGCAAGCGGCTGGCCGTAAAGGAATTGTTCGGGCATCCGGCCATAGCCTTCGCTATGATGGCATTCCACGTCGGCGTCGGAAAGGAAAGCGCCGTGCTGTCTTGTCTGTACTCCTCCGTCTCCGGCATGGTGCAGAACGGGGTGCGGGCGATTCCGCTCGGCCAGACGGACGGGCAGAAGCTGCTCCGGGAGCTGCAGCCGCTGCTGGAGCAGGCCGCGTATAAGGTGCAGACGCTGACGATCGACGATCTGGGCGTCGTCGCGCCCGGTCTGGAATGCGCCCAGATGAGGCATGAGCAGCTTCATATCCGGCTGTTCATGTCCTGAGGGGAGCCTGGACGGAGGAATAAATTGATATATAAGGAAGTGATGCAAGTTGAGTCTGATTAAAATCGGCGTGGGTGGCCCTGTAGGTGCAGGCAAAACGATGCTGGTCGAAAAGATCACCCGCATAATGGACGGGCAATACAGCATGGCTGTTATCACGAATGATATTTATACGAAGGAAGACGCAAAGATTCTAATGCGCACCGGCGTTCTGCCGGAGGACCGAATTATCGGCGTGGAGACGGGCGGCTGCCCACATACCGCGATTCGGGAGGATGCATCGATGAATTTCGCGGCGATCGATGAGCTGCTGTCCCGCCATCCGGATCTGGAGATCATCTTCGTCGAGAGCGGCGGCGACAATCTGGCCGCGACGTTCAGCCCCGAGCTCGTCGACTTCTCCATCTATATTATCGACGTGGCCCAGGGGGAGAAGATTCCGCGCAAAGGAGGACAAGGCATGATTAAATCCGATTTGTTCATTATTAATAAAACGGACCTGGCTCCTTATGTCGGCGCGGATCTGAAGGTGATGGAGGCGGACACGCTGATGTTCCGCGGCAATAAGCCGTTTTTTTTCACGAATCTGAAGGATGAGCAGGGGCTCGATGAAGTCGTCGCCTGGATTGAAAAACATGCCCTGCTGTCCGGCTTGGAGTAAGATGGCGTCCTGGACAGGCCAACTGGAGCTGAAGGTTGAACATCGCGGCGGCCGTTCAGCCGCTTCCCGCCAATATCATCAGGGGGCATACAAAATCGCCCGTCCCATCTACCCGGACGGAAGCGGGCAAGTATATTATTATGTCATGAATCCGGGCGGTGGATATGTCGGCGGGGATCGGTACCGGATGGAGCTGGAGCTCGGGGAAGGCGCGTCCGCACTGATGACGACGCAATCTTCCACCAAAATCTATCGCACGCCGAAGGAGCCGGTATTCCAATTGACGCGCATCGCGCTGGAGGCAGGAAGCTATCTGGAGTGGCTGCCCGATTCGGTCATTGCCTACCGGGACTCCCGGTATCGGCAGCAGACCGAAATCCGGATGGACCGAAGCGCCGCGCTTATTCTGGGAGAAATCGTAACTCCGGGCTGGTCCCCGGATGGAGCGCATTTCTCGTATGATGAGATTACGTTGAAGACGATGATTGAGATGGACGGGGTACCCGTGCTGTTCGATCATTTGAGGCTGCGCCCCGGCGAGCAGCCGATTCGCGGACTTGGCCGCATGGACGGGTATACGCATGTCGGATCGCTGTTCGTCATCGGTCCGCTTGCGACCCGCACGTTCATCGAGGAGTTGGCCGAGACACTCGATCTGAACCGGATAGGCTGTATCGGGATGTCGGAGCTCATCATTCCCGGCTTCGGCGTCCGCATACTGGGAGATTCGTCCCAGGCTATTGAGACGCTGTTCGGGCGAATCGCCAATGCGGTGCGGGAGCGCTGGTTCGGTTGGGGGCCGATTTCTCTGCGCAAATATTGATTCCTATTCCAGGCTGTTCCATGTACAATGTACAAAGGAGCAGCCTTCTTCGTGTCGAGATAACCCGTTGGTTCAGGTGATTCTCTTCACATGGAAAGGATACATAGAGAAAGGTGGTACTGCTTCCATGAAGCCATTGATTTGTACATCATGCGAAAAACCTTTGAATGCGTCGCAATGGAGCAGCGACGGAAAATATAAGTCTTGTCCGAGCTGCAGCACGCGCAACGGAACGGAACACGTATTTTTCCCTTATCCCGACAGTTTCGGCACGACGCCAAAACGGGCTACGGCCGCCCACCCCGAAGGGCCGCAGAGCCACTGCACAAGCTGCCGCGGCACCGGGTCTTCCGCGGGCGAACCGATACTGTGCAGCGCCGTTGAGCGCTAGGGTGGATCAAGCCCGCCGGGCGAGTAACCGGCATTGCGGCCGCCGCCATCGGCGTTGCTCCTTTTGGCCTTCTGCAACCGGATTCCTGCTCCGGTCCGCATGCAGAAGGCCGTCCGTCCGGGAGTTCTCTGTTCCGCCCCTTTTTTACACACCTGCCGTCAACCGCCCGTCTCTTCGTATTTTCCCGCCAACGACAACTTTTCTGCATCCATTTTTTGATCAAAAGTAATAGTTGCTCCGCCTCCTCCGTTTAATTGGGGTGTGAATCTTACGGAGGAGGAAATGACATGCCGAATTTGGACGATGAATATGGTACTGTAGAAGGTGATCGAGCGAGTAGTAATAGTATAAAATCGCTTAAATATATAATAAAAGGAGACCGACCATTGAGAAACTATATTATTTTCGGAGCCAGCCAAGGGCTGGGAGATGCTTTCGTCAAGGGAGTTCCCGAGCGGGGGGACCGAGTATGGATTGTATCCCGAAGCAGGCCGGACAGCATCGATTTGGTTGACGGCGTTCAAAGACACTGGATCGCGGCAGACTTGTCGCAACAGGATGCCGGCACCATCGTGGCGGAGGCAGTGCGGAGCGAGACGATAGATGTCCTTATTTATAATGTCGGGATATGGGAAAAAGAAGGCTTCGAGGATCACTGGCATCACCCATGCCTTGCGGGAACATGTTCGTAAAGACGGGATGGCCGTCACCTGCATCAATCCGGGGGAGCTTGCCGCGGAAATCCCCTATGAAGAAGGCGCCGAAAAGGCGATTGCCGAATACGACGGCACACGGATTCCGGTTCAAGACATCGTTGCTCTAGTCAAGTGTATCGTAAATCTATCCAAAGTGGCTTGCATAAAAGAAATTCACGTTCCCGCGATAACTGATGTGAACGCTTGACAGCCTTAGCATGTGGTCAGCGGCGCGGAGGCGCATATAAGCAATAAGGAAGGGGTGAGACGATGATTGTGCATATGACGACATTCTATGTCAAGCCGGGAACGGCGAACGACTTCGAGAGCAGCTTTCGGGAAGCGTCGGCGATTTTGGCGGATCGCCCGGGCTATATGAAGCACGAGCTCCATAAATGTGTGGAGGTTGCGGATAAGTACATTATGATCGTCCAGTGGAATTCGTTCAAGGATCATCTGCCGGGCTTTACGGCATCGGAATCCTACCTCGAATGGAGCATTCTGCTGCAGCCCTTTTTTGAGCGCCCTCCTGTCGCGGAGCATTATGTCGGCATTAGAGTGAAATGAGACGGCCGGACGGCGGATGTGACGCAGGAAAGGAGCTGATGCGGAGAGGGCATAGAATGCTGCGAAGGTGATCGATCATCATGCTTTGTTTTCATTTTATTTTGTAATCGCTTTCTTCAAGATTGGAAATATTCAGTGAGGCGAGCAAGCCGAACGCGCGTTGGAGGAGAGCTTATGTACATAAATCGATTGCATCAATCACGAGGTTACGGATAGGTGTTCGCCTTGCTCCTGAATGGAATCGCAGGTCAATTTGATAAGGAATGAGGGGAAGAGCATGCAGATGAGGAAATGGAGGCCAGGCAGCGCGCTGAAGCGGGCCATGGCGCTGATTGTGGCCTGTATGATGCTGCCGGTCCAATTATGGGGGACAGCGGATGCCGGCGCAAAGACGGAGGTTCTGAACGCAGGCGGTCCACAGCGGCCGTTCCCGCAGCATGTCACTTATGCGAGCGGCACGATCAAGCCGAATCATGTGTCGCAGGCGGCGATGGATAAGGAAGTGGCGTTGCTGTATGACGAATGGAAAAAGAAGTACCTCAAGCAAAATAAATACGCGGCCGATCAATACTACGTCTGGTATAACGACGGAGGATGGAACGGAGAGGCAATAACCGTCTCCGAAGCGCACGGGTACGGCATGATGATTACGGCCTTGATGGCGGGGCATGACCCGGATGCGAAGAAGCTGTTCGACGGGATGTATCGTTACTTCCGCGCCCATCCAAGCGAGATTAACAAGGACCTGATGGCATGGCAGCAGTCCGATACGAATGGCGCGATTATCGATTCGAACGGAGCGAATTCCGCGATTGACGGGGATATGGATATCGCCTATGCGCTGCTGCTGGCCGACAAGCAATGGGGGAGTCATGGGGCGATTAATTATTTGGCCGAGGGGAAAAAGGTCATCAACGCCATCATGAAGAGCGAGGTGCACCCGACGGAATATCATCTGCAGTTGGGCGATTGGGTGCAGGCCTACGACAGCGATCCGGATTATAAGCGGGCGGCTCGGCCATCGGACTTCATGCTGCAGCATATGAAGGATTTCCAGGCGGCGACCGGGGATGCGCGCTGGGGCAAGGTTGTGGACAATACGTACGGCATTATTCAACAAGTACACAAGAACTTCAGCCCGAAGACGGGGCTGCTGCCGGACTTCCTGTACAAGGACGAGACAGACGGGCAATTCAAGCCGGTCAGCTACCGGAAGTGGAATACCGATGACGGCAATTTCCTCGAATCGGAGCTGGACGGGGAGTATAATTACAACTCCTGCCGGACGCCATGGCGCATCGCGACCGATTATCTGGTGACGGGGGATAAGCGGGCGAAGGCTCAGCTGTCGGCGATGAATGCGTTCATTCGAAGCAACCATGATACGCCAGGGAGCATCTGGTCCGGCTACAAACTGGACGGATCGGAGCGGCTGAGCGAATGGGAAGGCGGTCTCGACTTCACGGCGCCATTCATGGTCAGCGCAATGATCGACCCTTCGAATCAGCAATGGCTGAATGATCTGTGGGATTATCACACGGATGCGGCCAACCCTACGGCCCAGGAATGGAAATATTATTACGGCAACACGATCCGCCTGCTGAGCATGATCGTCGTGTCCGGCAACTGGTGGTCCCCGAGCACAACGGCAGCCGGCTCGGCAGCGTCCTGAACGCAGTCTGACTTCCCTGCCGCTCCGCCAGCCGGTATAGCAAGCCCAAGCCATCGACAAGCCCAACGGGTTCGTTCTTCAGAGAAGGGAACGCCGTGTTGGGCTTGTTCTATATCGTCGGGTGGGTCAAGGCGAAGGGCGGGCGATTGGCACGCCTGCAAAAGTTTTCCTCCATTAGGCATAGTAATCGGGGCGGGTTGTTCAGTATAATGGAGGAGTAAGACTACCTTTGAAAGGTTGTGTAAGGGCATGACATTTAGCGAGTATCGTTATGAGCGACCCGATATCGCGCAGATCGGCAAGCAGTTCAAGGAGCATCTGCAGGCATTCAACGCGGCGGAGAGCCTTGAAGATCAGGATCGGGCCATGGAGGCCATCAACAAGCTGCGCAGCGTGTTCGATACCCAGATTCAGCTCGTCGAAATTCGTCATTCTATCGACACGAATGATGAGTTCTACAAGGCGGAGCAGGATTATATGGACGAGATCACGCCGATGTTCCAAGAATACATAACAGATTATTACAAGGCATTGACCGGCTCGAAATTCCGCGTCGAGCTGGAACAGAAATGGGGCACCCAATTGTTCCAACTGGCGGAGCTGTCGGTGAAGACGTTCCATCCTGACATCATTGAAGATCTGCAGCAGGAGAACAAGCTGGCGACGGAATATAACAAGCTGATCGCATCGGCCAAGATTCCATTCGAAGGCGAGGAGCGCACGCTGGCGCAGTTGACGCCGTTCGAGCAGTCGCCGGATCGGGAATTGAGGCAGCGCGCGTTCGAAGCGCGTTACCAGTTCATGGCGGAGCATGAGTCGGAGTTCGACCGGATCTATGACGAGCTAGTGAAGGTTCGCACGAAGATGGCGAAGAAGCTGGGGTATGCCAACTTCGTGGAGATGGGTTATGCGCGTATGTGCCGCACCGATTATAATGCCGAGATGGTCGCCAACTTCCGCAAGCAGGTGTTGGATGGTATCGTGCCGATAGCGACCAAGCTGCGCGAGCGCCAGCGCAACCGGATTGGCGTCGATACGCTGCGCTTCTACGACGAAGGTCTCAGCTTCAAGACGGGGAATGCGACGCCGAAGGGCGATCCGGACTGGATTATCGCGAACGGGGCGAAGATGTATGCCGAATTGTCGCCGGAGATGAACGAATTCTTCACGTTCATGATTGAGAACGGGCTGATGGATCTGGTCAGCAAAAAAGGCAAGCAGAGCGGAGGCTACTGCACCTATTTGAGCGAATACGGGGCGCCGTTCATTTTCTCCAACTTCAACGGAACTTCGGGCGATATCGATGTGTTGACCCACGAAGCCGGGCATGCCTTCCAAGTCTACGAGAGCAGACATTTCAAGGTGCCGGAATACAATTGGCCAACATTCGAGGCGGCCGAGATTCATTCCATGAGCATGGAGTTCTTCACTTGGCCATGGATGAACCTGTTCTTCGAAGAGGAGACGGAGAAGTATAAATTCGATCATTTGTCATCGGCCCTGCTCTTCCTGCCATACGGTGTATCGGTCGATGAATTCCAGCATTTCGTCTACGAAAATCCGGACGCAACGCCGGCAGAGCGGAAAGCGGCTTGGCGCGATATCGAACGAAAATATTTGCCGCACCGCAATTACGAAGGCATTGATTACTTGGAGCGAGGCGGGTTCTGGCATAAGCAGGGACATATTTTCCAGATGCCGTTCTACTATATTGATTACACGCTGGCCCAAATCTGCGCCTTCCAGTTCTGGAAGCGCATGAATGAAGATTACAAGGCGGCATGGGCCGATTATTTGAAGCTGTGCCAATCTGGCGGCAGCCAGTCCTTCACCGGACTCGTCGCCGTAGCTGGCCTCATCTCGCCGTTCGAGGACGGATGCGTAGCTTCGGTCATCGGCGTTATCGAACAATGGTTGAATGAGGTAGATGATACGAAGCTGTAAGCGCGGGACAATGGAATATCCGCGTGAATGGAAGACCGCATGTGCGAAAGAGTGCATGTGGTCTTTCTGTGTTGAAGGAGGGGAGCAGCTGGAACAACCGCAATGGTCCCGGACGAAATAATGGTATATAATGTGATCGGTTCTTCATGTTAGACAAGGGGATTGGTAGGGAGGTAGTGAAATGAAGATCGAGCCAATTGGTATCGTTCATTCCGCCGTGAGGGAAGGGGTAGATGAGAACTGGGGGCAAGTCGTCTCCGAGATTCATCTGCGCCCGGAGTATGCGGACGGGCTTATTGGATTGCAGGAATTTTCTCATATCCTTGTCGTATATTATATGGATCGATCCACCTTCGATGCTGGCGGCGACCTGGTCCGCAGACCGCAGGGCCGAACCGATATGCCGGACATCGGCATTTTTGCGCAGCGGGCGAAGCATCGGCCTAATCCGATCGGCATTACGTGCGCGAAGCTGATTGAAATTGAAGGAGCGATCATTCGGGTGCAGGGGCTAGACGCGATAGACCATACGCCGGTGCTTGATGTGAAGCCGCATTTCCCGGCCTTTGACTCGCCCGCGACTCCGCAAGTACCAGCCTGGGTGAATAAGCTGATGGCGAATTATTTTTGACAAGCGATGTTTATTATTTCTACTGTCCCGGGACGATCGCCAATAGCCGGGGAAGCGGCTACTTGTGCAACCATAATATATTTAAACTTCTTGTCTGTTCGGAGTGATGCCGTTGACGTATACGCTAGTGATTGTGTTTATTCTTACTTTGGTTATTCATGCGTCCGAGACGCTGTCTTACTCGATCCGCTTCGCGGGCGTCCGGCTCGGCAAGCTCGCTGTCGCCTTGTCCCTGACCGGCATCGTCGTGCTCGTGGCGCGCACGGCCAACCTGATTCAAGCGCCGTTCACCGCCAATTTCATAGATTACGCCAAGCACCATCCGGAGTTCGATCCGCTGCCCTATCTGAGGTTCACGCTGGTGGCGGCTTCGGCCGGGACGCTGCTCGCGATCGCGGTGTTCCCGACCTTCGTGCAGCTGTTCACGCGGATTATCGCCCGTCTGGAGGTGGCAGGCTCGATCCCGAAGCTGCTGTCTGGGGTTACGATCGGACAGTTGAGGCGGACGAAGAGCTACATCCGCAGACCGACCTGGTCCATGCTGGTCAGTCTTCGGTATTTGGGAATTCCGAAGCGGTTCATTCTGTTGAATATCGTGGTCACTGCGATCTATACGGTAGGTGTGCTCGCGTCACTGTATGCCGCCTATCTCGTTCCGGAGTTCAGTACGACCGCTTCCCAATCGTCGGGGCTTATTAACGGAATGGCGACCATCTTGCTGACCATTTTCATCGATCCGCAGCTCGGACTGATTACGGATAAGGCGCTTCAGCATCCCGAAGAGCGTGGCCGGCTGGGCCGTATCTATGCGGTGCTGATGTTTTCGCGCTTCTTCGGCACCTTGCTCGCGCAGCTGCTGCTGGTCCCGGCGGCCTATTGGATCGCCTCTATCGTCCGGCTTATCAGTTGAGATCGCGACAAGGGCTTCGTAATTTTTCCAAGGAAAAGTTATCGTAATGCAGGAAACGTAAGGGAGTCTCCTGCGTATGACATGATGACAGGCAACCCGCCTCGTCACTACGCCAACAAAGGGGATACATAGAACATGTTAAGCACTCTGGGATATTCATCCGAAGACCGGATTCTGATTATACAGGCAGACGATGCGGGCCGATCTGCCGAAGCGAACGAGGCAGCGTTCGAGCTGCTGGAGAGCGGAGCGGTGACTTCCGCCTCGCTGATTACCGCCGCCGAGCATAGTCTGGCTGCCGCCAAGCGGGCCGTAGCCGGTCAAGCCCCATCGATTGGCATTCATCTGACACTGACGGGAGGCTACCGGCCGCGATCGGCGCCGGATCGGGTTCCGACGCTGCTGGACAACGGACGATTCCTCGACAGTGTGTCGCAGCTGGAGAAGCAGGCTGACCCCTATGAGGTTCGGCATGAACTGGCCAATCAGATTGAATGGGCCTTGAAGCAGGGGCTGCAGCCGACCCATCTTGACAGTCACCAAGGAAGCGTGTTGGGGCTGTTCACCGGCAATGACTTCCTTGATGTCATATTTGATCTATGCGACACGTATGAGCTGCCTTTTCTGCTGCCGCGCAACATCGTGCAGCAGTCTTTCCTGACCCAGGACCAACGGAGAAGGTTCGAATATATGATTCACGAGGCTGGGGAGCGGAACATTGCGCTGATTGATGATCTGCTGCCTGACGCTTACGGGCTGGAGGAGGAAGAGACCTATGAGAGCTACCGCGAGGGCGTTGTCCGCGCCTTGGCGGAGCTGAAGCCGGGGATTACCCAATGGACGCTTCATCCGGAACGGTTCTCTGCCCCGGCTTCTCTCCGGAAGCATCAAGTAAAGCGGGAAATGGAATATCGCATCGCGGCCGACCCGATCGTTCGGGAGGCGTTGGCCCGAGAAGGAATCAAATTAATGTCCTGGCATCCGCTGCAGCAATGGCAGCACGAGCAGGCTTCGGCAGTGAGCAGACGCTCCGGCCGCGGAAAGATACTGCGGTTCGGCTGAGGCCGGGTGCAGCCGGACCCCGCCAAACATGAACGTGGTTCGCGGAATGCGGAACATCGGACATAGCACTGCGGATAGGAGCGCCAATTACATAAGGATGCCGGTACGATCTGGCGCAGCGATTATCTGAACCATTGCCGCATCATCGGCAAGCCGCGCTCAAGCCTGTGAATGGGGACAAGTTCTAGGCATATCTGCATAGACCGTGTATGATAGGAAGGCATATTACGGAATGGACCAAAATCATATGGTAACGGAGGGATAGGGTGAAAATATTAGTACTTGGCGGAACGAGATTTTTCGGCAAAAAGCTGGTGCACAAGCTGCTGGACAGCGGTGCCGAAGTAACGATTGCCACGCGCGGCGTGACACCGGATCCGTTCGGCGAACGGGTTATCCGCGTCCAGTCGGATCGCAAGGACCGCGACTCGCTCCAGGCAGCGATCGGAGAGCAGGTCTGGGATGCGGTCTATGACAACATCTGTTATACGCCGCGGGAAGCGCTGATGGCATGCGAACTCTTCGCAGGGAAAGTGAAGAATTATATTTTCACCTCGACGTTATCGGTATACGGCTGCGCTTCCGCAGGTCATCCGGAATCGGATTTCGACCCGTATCGTTATCCTTATGAGACGGATCCGGGAACCGAGGTAGACTATGGCGAAGGCAAGCGGCAAGCGGAGGCCGTCTTCTTCCAGCGCGCCGATTTCCCCGTGCATGCGGTCCGCTTTCCGATCGTGCTGGGGGAGGACGATTATACGAGGCGGCTTCATTTCCATGTGGAACGCATCCGGCATGGGGAGCCGATTGGCATCCCGAACCGGGAGGCGAAGATGTCGTTCATCAGCTCGGATGAAGCGGCTTCGTTCCTGTACTGGCTGAAGGACCAGACCGGTGCGGGACCAGTCAATGCTTGCTCCAACGGAGAGCTGTCGCTCGACCGAATCCTTGCCATCGTGGAAGAGGCCGTCGGCAGAACGGCGTTCGTCGAGCCGCTGGCGGAGGGGAACCGTTCGCCATTCGGGGTTCCGGATCATTGGTATTTGGATAATCGCCGGGCGCGGGAGGCCGGATTCGAGTTCCCTGAAGTGACGGATTGGTTCATACCGCTCGTGCGCAAGCTGGCGCGGAATTGACTAGGTTAGCAGGAGGAATGAAAGAATGTTCATTAATGTGAAGCCGCGACTGCGGGAGGCGGATATTCGCGATCTCATCGAGCTATGTGTATTTCCGGACCCGGACAAGGTGGAAGCTGTACTGAAGACGTATGAGCAGCATCCCGGAGACGAGTTGTGGGGGTATGAGAGCGAAGGCGAGGTTGTAGGCATCATCGGCATCCGGAAGCATGGGAAGGAGATCGAGATTCTTCATCTCGCCGTCCATCCGGAGCTGCGAGGCGCAGGATTCGGCAGAGGCATGATTTTGGAGCTCATTCAACAGGAGCAGCCGGATATCGTCAAGGCCGAGACCGATGAGGAAGCGGTCGATTTTTACCGGAATATCGGATTTACGATTGAGAGCCGGGGCGAAGTCTATCCGGGTGTGGAACGGTTCACTTGCATATATGAGACTCATCCGGAAGAGCAATAGGAGCCTTGCTCAAGTGCAGAAGAGAGAGGCACTGCCATGTGCGCTCTCTTCATCTTTTTGGCCTGCGTCTATTCTTCTCCTTCTCACCCCTTGATCCTCATCTTCTTCCTTCTCTTGTTTCTTCCAGACATTCCTTGACTTTCAACCCGGATTTGCGGAGTATGAAGATAGCTATTGTTATGGTGTACATATCGCGAGCAGCGGTGCCTGGTGTTTATGGGCGATGAATACGATGAAAAAGGAGACATAACATGATTGCATGGTCTCATCGGGACGGTTCCTTCCTGCTTAGAGTGGCGGGAGTGCTGATCCATGACGGGAAGGTGCTGATGCAGCGCAACAAGTCAGGGGATGCATGGGTTCTCCCCGGAGGCAGAGCGGAGTGGAATGAACCGACAGAAGAGGCTGTCATCAGGGAATTTGCCGAGGAATTAGGCATGTGCGTACCGCCAACCAGGCTCGTATGGCTGATCGAAAACTTCAATGCGTACCGGCAGGACGGCTTGCACGAATTCGGTGTATATTATGAAGTCTATGCTTGCCCTGGGGAACAAATCGATATTCCGGATGGCGAATTCATCGGCAAGGAAGCAGCGCCCGTCCTGACCTTCCGGTGGATTGAGCTCGAACAGGTTCCCGATACGGTCATTTATCCGGCCAGTTTGAAGCGGCTGCTTCGATCGATCGGCGAGTTCCGCCATATCGTGAACGATGATCGGAAGGAATATGGCATCGCGGCTGCTGGCACCGTAGAGATTGAAGCTGTGCAGGAGTTGGATCTTGAAGCGATTGGTCCGATGGTTCAGACGAGCGGGCAAGAAGGATATCGGCATATCGCGCGCCTGGCTGATGAATATCGGAGCGGGATCAATCAGTTCCGCAAGCGGGGAGAAGCCCTGTTTGTCGCCAAGGTGAACGGTTATCTGGCAGGGATATGCGGACTTAACCAGCAGACTGGCGCTGAACGCCGAACGGGAAGAGTGCGCCGAATGTATGTGCTGCCTGCCTATCGGAGACAGGGTGTGGGCAAGCGGCTGGTAGAGTCAGTAATTGATTATGCCCGTAGGCGTTACGATGAGCTCATATTGTATACGGACAGCAAGCGGGCAGCGGATTTCTACACGGCGCTGGGCTTTGCGCCAACAACCGGGATGAAGCACTGCACTCATCTGCTGTATTTGAATAAGCCCGAGTATGAGTAGATAGATACCTATTGGTATAGAGTCAAGAATTCCGGGACATGAACGTGAGCTGGCTCTTCAGGCAGATCCGGCCTCTTCCAGACCGAACGGTCTGGAAGAGTGGGTCGTGTGCTTCTCTGCCGGAATTATCTCGCAATCTGCAAGTGTTGGGCCGACTCGTCCCATGACTTTCATAGAGTATCCCTGTTCGATGTGCCAGTGGAGAACCGGGGGAACAACGACGTACAGTGAGGTGCGGAATGAACAGAACGTTATTGCATGAAGCCAAAGAGGTGGCGGTGAGCGCGGCGCAAGCGGCCGGGACGCTCATCAAACGGCGCTTCGACACGATGTACAAGGTGGATGAGAAAGGAGATGCCGGCGATGTCGTGACGGAGGCCGATTATGAAGCCGAACAGGCCATCGTGGGAGCGATCGAACGGAAATTTCCGGATCACCGCATCCTTAGCGAAGAGGCAGGCCAACTGGGTCAGGATAGCGACTGGCTGTGGCTCGTTGATCCGCTGGACGGAACGAATAATTATGTGATCGGCCTTCCGGTCTTTGCTGTCTCGATTACGCTGTTGTACCGGGAAGAGCCGGTACTTGGAGTCATCTATGAGCCGATGCCTGACCGGCTCTACATTGCCGTCAAGGGAGAAGGGATGACCCTGAATGGCGAGCCTGTTCGAATGCGGAGGCATGATCGCGAGCTGCAGCGGGCGACAGCCGGCTGGATTCAGGGGCACGCTGTGGGGCATGAACAGACTGCTGTCCAATTACGCCAGAAGCTGGATCAGTCCTGCAAGCGGATGCTGAGCCTGTGGGCGCCGACCCTGGTGTGGTGCATGCTCGCCAGAGGCATGATCGACGTCATCGTGCTCTATAATTCCGAAGGGGAGGATCTGTATTCCGGCGTATTGATGGTCCAGGAAGCGGGCGGACAGGTGATGGACTTCCAGGGCCGGCCGTTCCGCACGATGTGCAAGGAGCCATACTTGATTGCCTGCTCCCCTGAAGCCGGTGAACATTGGCTGGAGCTTGTGCGGCAAGGAATGCAGGATCAGAAGGCATAGCTCACTGAAGCGCCATGCCAGTACAGGCATGATTTAGATGTGAAGGGGTGAACTGATGACCATGATGGACTGGGATTTATCCGAATATGAAGATCCGACATTATATGATCTCGAAAATCAGGGCAATCCTGAGCTGCCGATGCTTCTCGCATGGGCCAAGAAACTGGAAATAGAGGGGAAACCGGTACTGGATCTGGCATGCGGAACGGGACGAACCGCCATTCCGCTGGCGGAGGCGGGTTATTCCGTGATTGGAGTGGATCTGCATGCGGGTATGCTGGAGCAAGCCCGACGCAAGACTCCGGCCGAGGCGAATATCCGCTGGGTGCAGCAGGATCTGACGCAGCTTCAACTGCCGGAACATTCGCCGCTGGCTTATATGACCGGGAACGCATTTCAGCATTTTCTGACCAATGAATTGCAGAACCGGCTGCTTCAATCGATCCGCAGCGTATTGACGCCGGAAGGCATCCTGCTCTTCGATACCAGATTCCCGGCGGCCGAGGAGCTTCTTCAGCCGCCCGTAGAGGAATATTGGCGGACCATCGAGATCGGGCCGGAGCATCGATGTGAAGTATATACAATTGCCACGTATGATCCTATTGCCCAGGTTCAGCATTACACGACGATCCGGCGTTTTATCGAAGGGGAGGAGCTGCGTGAAGAACGCAAAACAACGATAGATCTGCGTTATACGTATCCGCAGGAACTGGCCCGCACGCTGGAAGTGAACGGCTTTGAACTGCTTCATTTGTATGGAGGCTGGTCCGGCGCATCCTTACATCCTTCCTTTCCTTCGATGGTGGCGGTGTGCCGGAGAATATAAGGGGGCGAGCGTATATCATATCCGCTCCCCGCATTTTTCGATGGAAGGAGACTCGCGCCGCTCCTTGGTCATGCTGGATGATGAATGGTATATCAGCATCCGGTTACTCCCGGATTACGTCTCGTGCCGGGATTACAGGTATACATTCCGGTTCCCGGGAAGGGATGATACCGTGTTGAGCAGTTCCGGGCACTACTTGCCTGGAATCAGTATGTTCGATCTGGATGACACGGCCTTCGTCCGGCTATCTGCTCTCGATTACGCGCTCCGGTTCGATGAGAATGTCGCGTATATTGTGGAATTAGCTTCGAAGCCGATGTGACCTGAAAAGGAGGAAGCGATGTCTTATATTAGAGGCTTGAATCATTTCTGTTTTTCTGTATCGGATCTGGAGGCTTCGATCGCGTTCTATCGCGATATTCTGGAAGGCAAGCTGCTAGCCGTCGGGAGACGGCTGGCTTATTTCGACTGCCACGGCTTGTGGATTGCACTGAATCAGGAGGAGGTAGACCGTTCCCGGCAGCCGGTTACCTACACGCACATCGCGTTCAGCATCGATGAGGAGGATTATGAGGCGGTGCGCCAGAAGCTGCTTGCTTACGGAGTCATGGTGCTTGCTGGACGGGAACGGTCACAAGAGGATAAGCAGTCGATTTATTTTCTCGATCCTGATAATCACTGCTTCGAGTTCCATACGGGGACGCTTGGCGATCGGCTGCAATATTACCGTGCCAGCAAGCCGCATATTCAATTTTTTGATTCATAGACAGAAGAATGGAGGGCAGAGGCACAATGCAACAACCGCATATTGTTCCCTATTCCGAAGTCTGGAAAGCCGATGTGGAGCGGCTATGCGCCAGAATCTGGGGACCGGAACGGCAGCAGTACCGGTATGGGGGATCTGTAGAGTTGGACGCGGGAGGCACGAAGGAGCCCTCATCGTATGTAGCGCTGCTTGGCGATCAAGTGCTTGGATTTTGCACCATGTGGCGCAATCTGTTCCACCCGATGGCATTGTATTTCACCGTCGCTGTACGGCCCGGCTGGGAGAGAAGAGGGATTGGAGGGCGGCTGCCAGATCATCTTGAACAAGACAGGGAGGAGAAAAGTTATGAAACCGACAACCATTTATCTCGTGCGCCACGGCCAGACGGAATGGAACCTGGAGCATCGAATGCAGGGGCATCAGGATTCTCCCTTGACCGAGCTGGGTGTCCGCCAAGCGGTCTGGCTGGGTGAGGCGCTGCGGCATGAGACTATCGATGCGATATATGCGAGTCCCAGCGGAAGGGCGTACCGGACCGCCGAGTTGATACGGAGGGAGCGCGATGTTCCGGTTCAGCGCTGCGACGAACTGAAGGAGATTCATCTTGGCGTATGGGAAGGACAGACGCAGGCGTCAGTGCAGGAGCGGGATCCGGATCAGTACGATCTGTTTTGGAAAAACCCGGGCCAATTCAGGATTGAAGGCGGCGAGACATTCCATGAAGTTCGGGAGCGGGCTTTAGGGCGGCTATTGACCATTGTGCGTGACCATCCGGGCCAATCGGTCTTGATAGTGACTCATACGGTCGTGGTGAAGCTATTGATGGCTTACGCGGAGAACCGCCCTCTTCATCTGCTGTGGGAGCTTCCCTACATTCATCCGGCATGCCTATGCAAGCTGCATTTCAAGGACGGGGAAGCCAGCATTCTACTGCATGGCGACACTTCTCATTACCAGGAAGCCCGCGAGGCGGAAGCCTGGTAATCGCATGTGCGCAAGCATTCGTGAAGAAGTCTCAACGGTACACCAGAATGTACAGCAGTAAGGATGTGAGCAGGCTCGGTGTGCCTAGCAGCCATAGCGTGGCGACGAAGCCTGCGCCTTGACTGGCGTTGTGCTCCCTGTTGTACTCTGGTTGTCTAAAACCGTCGGACATCATGCCGGCGAACCCGCACAGCCCGAGACCAATCCAACCCGTAATGTTGAATAATTGATATAGATCATCCTCAATGAGTGAATACAATCCGGCCGCGGCGACGATCAGCACTCCCAAAATAATTCGAATAATCATAGGCACCTCTATATCATCTTATTCGAAGAACCGAATTTTACTATAATACATTTTGGCGGTATTTGGTAGATCAGTGATGGTGAAGGATGGATAGTTTTTATAACAACGAGGGTGTTATCTGAATGCTCGCAGATCGCGGAGCAGCGTGATTCTCGGGATGCAGAGGCTCGGGAAATGCGGCGCTAGTAAACTTTTTTAGGTGTCAAAAAGGTTACAAAGAGGTAACAAAATCTTAATCTAGTGCCATATATTATAGCATGATCTCTCCTACTATTCGTGTTACGATGTGTACGAAATCGAATCAAGCCGAAGCTCGGAAGAGCGCGGGGGAACCAACTTCTGGGGTGAAGGCGCAGATTTGCGTCAGGGGTGACCTCTTTGACCCGAACCCGACAGCTAACCTCGTAGGCTGCAAAGGGAGAGATGCAATTTATGAAGAATACACTCAAAAAAGTCGCAGTAACCAGTGCCATTGCGCTAGCTCCGGTCCTGGTGGCCGGTTCCGCCTTCGCAGCGCCGCAGACAGATGCGGTGCAGGCGCAAAGCCCGAATTGCTATATGGTCAAAGTTAATGGTGTCAATGCGAAGGCCATCATTCCGGATCCGGCGAAGTCCGCGGATTGGCAATCTTGGTTGGACAACCTGATGAAGGAATGGAATAACCAAGCCAATAACGGCAGCCAGCAGCCGACGGATAAAGATCCAGGCAGCGTGGTCAACAAGCCGGAATCCAAGCCAGCGCCTGCTCCTGCTGAACCGAAGCCGGCTCAGCCAGCGCCAAGCACGGGTAATGGCTCGGCAACGGAGAAGTCCGACTTCGCGAATCAAGTGGTGGATCTGGTCAACAAGGAACGGGCCAAAGCCGGCCTGAATCCCCTTAAATCGGACGAGAAACTGACGAAGGTAGCGATGATTAAGGCGCAAGATATGTATGACAACAACTATTTTGACCATCAATCGCCGACGCTTGGTTCGCCGTTCGATCTGATGAGAGCGCAGGACGTTCAATACCGCACGGCTGGCGAGAACATTGCCAAAGGCCAGCGTACGCCTGAAGAAGTTATGAACGCTTGGATGAACAGCCAAGGTCATCGCCAAAACATTTTGAATTCTAATTATACAGCGATTGGGGTCGCGTACTACAATGGCGTATGGGTTCAAGAGTTTACCGGCTAACAAGAAAATAGCGCAAAGCTGCAGCGGCACCGGGAGAAGGTGCCGCTTTTGTCGCGTTCCGGTTGACGCTGGCTCTGAAAGGGCATTATATTCTTGATTACTGCAACTTCCGATGCCTGCAGATCGTCAGGTAAAATATAGGAGGATGCGTTCATGCATTCATTCCGATATTCGCGAAGGGAGTAGATTGAGATGAAGAAGTTAAGTACGCTTGCCCTTGGGTTGTTCATTGCCGGCATGATGGTCCTTCCGGCAGGAACACACGCTGAACCCCGGACGATTGAGCCCGACAACATAGAAGCAGCGATCAACGAGCTGAGCCGGGCTGATCTGGCGGTCCTGCTGACCGAACTCTTCGGTCTGGATACGAAAAAGACGAGCACGTCATTCGCGGATGCGGCCGATCACTGGGCCACGGCGCAAGGGGCCATTCCCGCCGTCATCGAGGCGGGGCTTATGAAGGGAACGGACGCCACTCATTTCCAGCCGGATCGAAGCGTAACCTATCAGGAGCTGATCGCTGCGCTCGTACGGGGATACCAGCTTGACGAGATTGCCGTGCCGGCGTTCGATCAGGCGGAGTCATCGCCGTACAAGAGCTCGGCCTGGGCGGACCGCTATATTCATGCGGCCGTATCCCTGTCGCTCGTGACAGGGGAGCTTGACTTCCGAGAGCCGATCTCGGAGCTAGCGGCCAAGAAGCTGGCGAAGCAGTTCCAGCAGGCGGTCCAGCTTCCGCAGCTGGAGTCCAAGCTGGAGGTCGGCCGCAGCAAGCAAGGTGAGGCGCTGCTGACGTTCACCGTAACCAATGTATCGCATGAAGAGATGGTTCTTCTGTTCGGCTCCTCGCAGCGCTATGATGTGAAGGTAACCGACTCGGCGGGCAGACTGGTGTATCAGGCCTCGAAGGACAAAGTTTATTTAACCGTATTGGGAGAGGAGACGGTCCTTCCCGGGAAATCGTTGACATACCGTGAGCCTGTGAATCTGAAGCCAGGTCAAACCTATACGGTCGAGTTCTGGCTGGTGACCGAACAAAAAGCGTACTTGAAGCAGGAAATCCAATTCTAAAAGCAGAAACGCGGACTTAGGCCTTCTAACCGGACATCCGGCATGAAGGCTTTTTGTCGTCAACTGAGCGGAACGGATAGAAGCATATTGCCGCCTTCAGGACTTGCTTTTACAATAAGATCAGATAAAATAAAACTTTGTCCATACAAGGCATACGATGGAGATCTGTCCATATGGATAGGATAGAAGGAAGGAGGGAGGGCCATGGCTTTTGGCGCCCGGGTGTTAAAGACGGGGATCGCCGTAACGCTCGCCTTATACATCAGTCAATATTTTCAATTCAAAACGCCGGTAATTGCCGCAGTAGCGGCCATCTTCGCCATGCAGCCGTCCATCTACCGGTCATGGCGTTATTTTCTCGATCAACTGCAGACGAATACATTGGGGGCCGCGATTGCCCTCCTGGCAGGGATGGCGTTCTCGAACGAGCCGATTGCGGTCGGGATTGTATGTATCGTGGTTATCATTATCTGTCTTAAGATGAAGATGGAGGAGACGGTAGGGCTGACGCTGGTTACCGTCATCTCGGTCATGGAAGCATCGGGGCAATGGGACTTCGCGCTTGGGCGGTTCGCGCTGACGCTGACTGGTATCGGTTCGGCATTTTTAATCAATATTTTGTTCTTTCCGCCGAATCCGCAGGCGCAATTTATCGGGCAGATTCAGAATGTATTCAGCCGGATGTCGCTTCTGCTGCGCACCGCCATCTCGGATGAGATGAAGGAGAGCGCGTTCCGCGTCGAGAAGCAGGGGCTGGAGGATTCCTTAAAATCGATCTCGGACAAATACAAGCTCTTCGAGGAGGAGACGAAGAAGCTGAAGCGGGCCAAATACCGGCATACCCGCCGCATCGTCGTGTACAAGCAGCTATTGAACACGCTGCGCAAAGGCATCGAGGTGCTGAACATCATCGAGGAGCATTATTTCCAGTCGGCCCGGACGAAGGAATCCGATCTGTTCTTCGATCGCCATCTGGAGCTGCTCATTAAGTGCCATGAGCATGTCCTGCTCAAGTTCGAGGACAAGGTCAAGCCCGATAGCGGCGAGATTGCCAATCTGGAGCGGGAGAACGAGCGCTTCATGACCGAGGCGCTGCAGTACGGCGAGGATGGGCCGGAAGGAGTGCTGCGGTTGTCGATCGTGGCTGCGTCCTTATATGAATACGGCCACCAGATCAGCAGACTTGACCGTCTGGTCGGACATGTAGATAAAGAAGAAGATAAAGGACTGCTGCAAAGCTTGCTGTAGTCCTCCGCTTGAATTACTTTGCAAGAGCCGCGAATGCGGTTCTTTTTTTATGGCGTAAGCATCCGGGAAGCTATCGAGGAGCCTTTTGACTTGAGCGGGCTTATTGAGGTAGAATGTTAACGACCCTATAGTCATATTGAGAACCTATTGGTACTGATCTGGCGGGGTACGGTGGACTCACGCTAGCCCAGGCATCGAATTAACAGAAGGACAGACGAGAGAATAGAGGAGGACGAGAGAGATGTCGCAAGCAAGGCGGAAGTTCAACGGACCATTGTTCATCTTGATGATGAACATGTTCGTGACAATGGTAGGAATGGGGTTGATCATCCCGATATTGCCTTCTTTTTTGCAGGAATTCGGCGGCGGAGGGCAGGCGATGGGCTACCTGGTTGCCGCTTTTGGGTTGACCCAATTCCTGTTCTCCCCGATTGCAGGGGAATGGTCGGATAAATACGGCCGCAAAATATTGATTGTAAGCGGGGTCGGCATATTCGCTTTGTCGCAAATTGTGTTCGCCTTCGCGGATCAGATGTGGATGCTGTATCTGTCCCGGCTTCTCGGCGGCTTGGGGGCGGCCTTGTTAACCTCGCCTATGATGGCGTATATTGCCGATATTACGACCGAGGATGAACGGGCCAAGGGGATGGGACTGTTCGGCGCCTCCATGACGCTGGGGGTGGTCATCGGTCCGGGCATCGGGGGACTGCTCGCGGAATACGGCATTCGCGTTCCCTTCTACTTCGCCGCCGGGTTAGCCGTAGCCGGAACGCTGCTTTCTCTGCTATTTCTGCCCGAGACGCTGCCTCCGGAGAAGCGGAGCGCGATACAGGCGAGCAAGAACGGGCCGCGGCCGACTATGGTGCAGCAGTTTCTGGCTTCTTTTAAGGCGCCGTATTTTGTGCTGCTTGCGCTTGTTTTTACGATGTCATTCGGCCTGCAAAATTTCGAATCGATATTCGGATTGTATTTCGACGGCAAGCTCGGATTCACTCCGAAGCAAATCTCACTTATTATTACGTTCGGGGCCCTGATTGGGGTTATCGTGCAGGCGGTTCTGATCGATAGGCTGCTGCGCCGCTTCGGCGAGAAGAAGGTGCTGCATGCTTCCTTCATCCTGGCCGGCGCGTCGATGGTGTTGACGCTCTTTGTCCGGCAGTTCGGAGCGATTTTTGCCGTAACGCTGCTGTTCTTTGCCGCCACCGCGATCATTCGGCCGGCACTGAACACATTGCTGTCCAAAATGGCAGGCAACGAACAAGGCTTTGTCGCCGGCATGAATACGGCGTATATGAGTCTGGGCAATATTATCGGGCCGTCGATTGCCGGGATTTTGTATGATGTGAATACCAATATTCCTTATTTGTTCGGAGCCGCGATTTTATTGCTCAGCACGCTGATTCTCGCCAGCTGGAAGCGTACCGGGAAGGAGGAGGTTCAATCCTCGACGGCGTCTATGTGAGGGGGCCGATTGCAAGCGGGGGACTTTTTCGTTAAGATAAGTCCTATTCGCATGCGCGGAACAGTAATTAAGGGGGCATCAATAGTCATGGAGGATCGTTCGGCGGATAAAAAGAAGCATATTTTGCAGTCAGCGATGAAGCTGTTTGCTACGCAAGGCTACGTGCAGACGACGATGCAGGAGATAGCCCAATATTGCAAAATGTCGAAGGGCAGCGTATATCAGCATTATGCGTCCAAAGAAGAACTATTGCTGAACATATTCAAATATTATTACAGGCTGCTCTATGATCGGATGCAAATCATTGAACGGGATCCGTTATTGACGCCCCGTGAACGGATGAAGAAGAAGATCGAAGTTCATATGGTGATGTGGTCCGAATATCCCGAGTTCACGACGATGCAAATGCGGGAAAATGCCGGGTTCGCCAATAAAGAGATCCATCAATTTTTGCAGCAGGTCAGTCTTGATAATACCCGGAGCATCATGAATGATTTGGCGGACATGTACGGGAGCGCCATCTCGCCTTACAAGCTCGATTTGACCTTGCAGTTGCATGGAATCATTTCCACCTATTTAAATGGTTTACTGCTGGAAGAGGTTACCGTGAAGTTGGATCGGCTCATTGATTACGCGCTTGATCTGGTCGATCTGAACGCGCAAAAGCTGCTTCAATCCCGGCCGGAACCGTTCATGAAGGAAGAGGATTGGCCGGCGCTTCTTCATGCGATTAGCCAGGAGCCGCAGAAAGCGATGCATCCGCTCGTCCTCGTGGAGAAAATGCGTGAAGAGTTGACCCGCCTGAGCCTCCCGCCCGAACAATATCAGGATGCCATGGATTCGCTTGCGGTGCTGGAGCAGGAGCTGATGGAGATTCAGCCGCGGCGGGTCATCGTATTGGGGATGCTCGCCAATCTGAAGCGGGTGGAGACGCTGCGCCCTGTCTGTGATCAGCTGGAGATGGCCGTGCAGCATTTGAACCGGCTGTAAGCCAAGAATAAACATGGTTCTCACAGGGCACCCTGAGCCTAACACTTATGATGAGAGAGGTGACCGGGGTGCCGATTGCCCGCTTGAACGGTGTCAGCCTGCACTATCATGTGCGCGGCAAAGGGGTGCCCATCATCTGGATCCATCCTCCATTACTGACATCGGAAAATTTCAATTACCAGATGGCCCAATTGTCTGACAGCTTCCGTCTGATAACGTTCGATATTCGGGGCCACGGATACAGCGGAACATCCGATGAGCCGCTCACATACCGGCTCATCGTCGAGGATATGCTCGCCCTGATGGATAAGCTGGGCGTGAAGCAAGCGTATGTCGGCGGCTACTCTACCGGAGGCTCGATCGCCTTGCAGGCGCTCTTGTCGGCCCCGGAGAGGTTCCTGGGGGGCATGCTGATCAGCGCGATGTCCGAAGCGAGTGATATGTGGCTGCGCGGCCGTATTCGCGGAGCGGCAGCCTTGACGCGCTTGAAGTCCAAGTCGCTTATTTCCTGGGCCATCACGTGGGGTAATGCCGACAGCCGCCTTACCTATAAAAATCTTCGGCGAGCGGCGAGGAAAGGTAATATTGCCAACTGGAGGCAATATTACCAATACAGTTTAACCTACAATTGCACAGACCGGCTCAAGGATATCAAGGCGCCGGTGCTGCTGATCTATGGGCAGAGCGACAGAAGCTTCCACAAATATGCGCTTATCTTGCATGAAGGTCTGCCGAACAGCCAATTGTACTGGATCCCGAAGGCGAAGCATCAAATTCCGACCAAAAATGCGTTGGAGATGAATTGGATCATAGAGCAGTGGGTGAAGAACCGCTGCAAGATGCTGCCCGAGGAGCGGGAGGAAGCGTTGGCATGGTCAGGGCATCTGTATGATGCCGATAGGGATGCTCCGGAAGAGTATATGCGGCATTGACGATCGTGATTTTGCAGAAAATGCGAAAAAGACCTCATTGGAGGTCTTTTTTGTGATTGGGCAGGGAAACGGCGCTGCAGCAGCGAAGTGTCTAATGTTATCGTGTGCCATGCGAATCACGTGAACAGGAGACGATGCCAATGAATAGGGAGAATGAAGCTGACCAATTATATTTTGTATAAAACATGAAAGAAAGCGGGGACAGGAGATGACAGACAACCACAATACAATAACGGATCGGCTGCCGCACCGGTATCCGTTCCTGATGGTGGATAGGATTACCGGCATTCAAGCAGGTCAATGGGCGAAGGGCACCAAAAAAGTCACAGGAACGGAATGGTATTTCGCCGGTGAAGCGGCGGAACAGACGATGCCGCATACAATGATCGTTGAAGCTTTGGCCCAATTGGGCGCGTTGGCGGCGATGGGACAGGGCGGCAGACTCGGCTTTTTGTCATCCATCAAGGGGGCGGAGTTCTGCGGACATGCCTCACCGGGAGACTGCCTTGACTTGGAGTACACGCTAATTAAGGCAAGGCGCGGTTTCGTTGTGGGCAGCGGCAAGGCCACGGTAGAGGGCAAGGTCATTGTGAGCGTGGATGAGATTATGGTATATGTGGAAAGTGATAATAAGTAATGTAAATAAATTTAGATATATTATATATATTTACATAAAAAAAGATTTACGAAATAGAGAATTGAAGCTATCATATAACATGAATACCTGTATTGCCCAATCATTGCATGATTCCTGCATAATTATTTGACAAAAGTTCGAAACGTGGGTTTAGCCGTCGTTTGTCGTACATACGGCAGACCGTTAACTATGTGACTGCTTAGTGTCAACATAATTATTAATCAATTAGGGGGTTGTGCAGTGAGGAAAAGTTGGATTATGTTGTTATGTTTGCTAATATCGCTGGCATTGGTGGTGTCGGCATGCAGCGGCAGTGATCCCACCACAGAACCGGTTCAAGAGCAGGGCAGCGAGCCGGAGAAGAAGGAGGACGGCGGTAAGGCGGCCGAATCGGAGGAATCCGGATTCGTTAACGAAGGGATCGTGAAGGCTTCCGATCCGAGCAAGTCGTCGGCTGCCGCCACGGCCCGAGCAGACACGCTGATTATCGGCATGCAGGCTCCAGTTGGAATTTTCCATCCGCTTTACGCGGAAACGGTGTATGATAATTACGTGACAAGAACGTTGTTCAGGGCGATGCTGGAAGTACAGAAGGACGGGACGTATGCGCCGTTGCTGGCGGAGAAGTACGAAGTTTCCCCGGATAATTTGACCCACACGTACAAGCTGAGGGAAGGCTTGAAGTTCAGCGACGGTTCGCCGCTGACGGCAGAAGACGTAGCCTTTACGATTACCGTCCTGCATGACAAGTCTTACGACGGTCCCATGGATATCATCCGGGAGGCCAAAATCAAAGGCGGCAAGGAATACTTTGATGGCAAAGCAACCTCCATTGATGGCATCAAGGTTATCGATCCTCTCACCATTGAATTCATAACGGTTGAACCAAGCGCCCTGGCGCAGTCCTCTATCGGCGCGACGGGCATTCTCTCCAAAGCCTATTACGCACAAGATTACAAGCAAGGCAATTTGAGCTACATGAACGACCTGTTCACGAAGCCGCTTGGCAACGGGCCATACAAGTTGGAGAAGTTCCAGGCCGGCCAGGACGTATCCTTTGTTGCCAATGAGAACTATTTCAAAGGCGCACCTAAGATCCCGAAGCTAATCTATAAGTTCACGACAGACGAGACGAACGCCCAACTGCTGCAGACCGGGGAGACGGATATGGACTTCATCTCCGCGAACCTCGACAACTTCGAGTTGCTCCAATCGATGGGCTTCCTCGATATCTCCTTGTTCCCGACGAATGGTTACGGTTACATCGCGTTCAACCATAACCGGGCGAAGTTCCAGGATGTGAAGGTGCGCAAGGCGTTGGCTTACGGCCTAGATCGCGAGCAAATCGTGGAAGCCGTATACCAGGGCTATGCCGAGGTCATCAACGTGCCGCAATCGAAGCTGTCCTGGGCCTATACCGATGAAGTGGACAAATACGAGTTCAATCTGGAAAAAGCGAAGCAACTGCTTGAAGATGCGGGCTGGAAAGTCGGCGCGGATGGTATACGTGTGAAAGACGGCGAGAAATTCACGATCAACTTTACTGCTACATCGCCGAATGTGGTGAATGATGCGATTATTCCGGTGGCGCAAGCGAACTACAAGGAATTGGGCATCGAATTCATTGCTGAGCAAATGGACTTCAACGCCGTTGTCGAGAAGCGGAAGAAGGGCGATTTCGATATGTTGTTCATGGCTTGGCGCCTTGATCCAGATCCGCAAGGAGCACACAATATATTCATTACCGGAGGATCCTGGAACGAAATCGGCTACTCCAACAAAAAAGTCGATGAGTTGTTCGAAAAAGGCGGAAAAACGCTCGAGATCGAGGAACGCAAAGCGATCTACAAAGAACTATATCAAGAAATCAATGAAGACCTGCCCTACATCTTCATGTACCAGCGCCGCGATATGTGGGCGAACAATGCGCGCTTCACAGGTCTCGATATCAGTCCTTATCGCGACTTCTCTTATGGCATTGACGGCTTGATGATTCAATAACATATTGCCTTACCCTCTCCCGTCATGGGGAGGGTTTTTTAGTGCTAGAATACGAACTTTCCCTTGTATGTACAAGAGCTGCTTGAACTTATTACTGATCAATATTGGCGGATCATCGGAAAAGATAACGAAATTATAAACTTTAGGGATTTACAAAACGTTGATAGGCAAGTATTATATTTTTAACTACCTGGCTAGCACACAAACAACGAAATTCCTTCATAATTATTTGACCAAAGTTCGAAAAGTTTGTTTATCATCGTTTGTCCCATGCGGCAAACCATTAACTTCGTTACTGCTTAGTGTCAACATAATTAATATATGAATGTAGGGGGAGTTGTGCAGTGAAGAAAAGTTGGGTTATTTTTCTATGCTTGCTGATGTCACTTTCGCTAGTGCTGTCGGCATGCAGCGGTGGCGGCGATGCCGCGGAACCGACCAAGGAACCGGCTCAAGAACAGCAAGGTAATGAGCCTGAGAAGAAGGGTGGAGAAGAGGCTTCCGATTCCGGGGATTCCGGGTTCGTCAACGAAGGAATTGTAAAGGCTTCCGATCCGGGCAAGTCGCCGGCAACCGCCACGTCCCGGACAGACACTCTCATCATCGGCATGCAGGCGCCTGCCGGAATCTTCCATCCACTTTACGCAGAGACAACATATGACAATTACGTCATGGATACGTTGTTCAAGGCGATGCTGGAAGTGCAGAAGGACGGGACGTATGCTCCGGTGCTGGCCGAGAAGTACGAGGTTTCCCCGGATAATTTGACCCACACGTACAAGCTCAAGGAAGGGTTGAAGTTCAGCGATGGATCGCCGTTGACGACAGAAGACGTTGCCTTCACGATCACTGTCCTGCATGACAAGTCGTATGACGGCCCCTCAGACATTATCAGAAACGCTAAGATTAAGGGCGGCAAGGAATACTTTGACGGCAAAGCCACCTCCATTGAAGGCATTAAGATTATCGATCCTCTCACCATTGAATTCACAACGATTGAACCAAGCGCATTGGCGCAGTCCGCTATTGGCGCTACGCCTATTATCTCCAAAGCCTATTACGGAAAAGATTATAAACAAGGCAATTTGAGCTATATGAACGATCTGTTCACGAAGCCGCTCGGCAACGGCCCATACAAGCTGGAGAAGTTCCAGGCCGGTCAGGATGTGTCCTTTGTCGCGAATGAGAATTACTTCAAAGGCGCGCCGAAGATTCCGAAGCTGATCTACAAGTTTACGAATGAAGAGACGAACGCTCAACTGCTGCAGACCGGAGAGACGGATATGGACTTCATCTCTGCGAACCTCGACAACTTCGAGCTGCTCCAATCGATGGGCTTCCTGGATGTGTCCTTGTTCCCGACGAATGGTTACGGTTACATCGCTTTCAACCACAACCGGGCGAAGTTCCAGGATGTGAAGGTTCGTCAGGCACTGGCGATCGGCCTCGATCGTGAACAAATCGTGGAAGCCGTCTACCAAGGCTATGCGGATGTCATCAACGTTCCGCAATCCAAGCTATCCTGGGCCTATACTGATGAAGTGAACAAGTACGAATTCGATCTGGAAAAAGCAAAACAACTGTTGGAAGAAGCAGGCTGGAAGGTCGGTACGGATGGCGTGCGTGAAAAAGACGGCGAAAAATTCAAGATCAATTTCGCGGCTACCTCGCCGAACGTGGTGAATGACGCCATTATCCCGGTAGCGCAAGCGAACTACAAGGAATTGGGCATCGAATTCGTTGCCGAGCAAATGGACTTCAACGCGGTTATCGAGAAACGGAAAAAGGGCGATTTCGATATGCTGTTCATGGCATGGGGATTGAGACCGGATCCGCAGTCGGCACAAAACGTGTTTATAACGGGCGGCTCCCAGAACGAAATCGGTTACTCCAATAAAAAAGTCGACGAGCTGTTCGAAAAGGGCGGAAAAACGCTGGATATTGAAGAGCGGAAAGCAATCTACAAGGAGTTGTATCAGGAGATTAATGAAGATCTGCCTTATATCTTCATGTACCAGCGACGCGATATGTGGGGGAACAATGCCCGCTTTACGGGATTGGATATGAGCCCTTACCGCAACTTCTCTTATGGGGTAGATTCATTGTCGATTAATTAATCAAGGGCTGCCGAACCCTCTCCCGTCCTGTCGGGAGAGGGTTTTTGTGACAGGGAGCGAGTTGGAATATATGCACGACCCGGAGACAAACAGAAAACCCTATCTTTTCTAAACTAGGGATTTACAAAACATTGTTAGGCAAGTATTATATTCTTTAACTACCTAGCTCATACACAAACAACGGGATTCCTGCATAATTATTTGACCAAAGTTCGAAAGTTGGCTCCATCGTTTGGCCTCCTGGGGCAAACCATTAACTTCGTTACTGCTAAGTGTCAACATAATTATTACATGAATGTAGGGGGAGTTGTGCAGTGAAGAAAAGTTGGGTTATTTTTCTATGCTTGCTGATGTCACTTACGCTAGTGCTGTCGGCATGCAGCGGTGGCGGCGATGCCGTGGAACCGGCCAAAGAACCTGCTCAAGAGCAGCAGGGCAATGAGCCGGAGAAGAAGGATGATGGAGACAAGGTGTCCGAACCGGAGGAGTCCGGGTTCGTCAACGAAGGGATTGTAAAGGCTTCCGATCCGGGCAAGTCGCCGGCGACTGCTACGTCCCGGACAGACACTCTCATCATCGGCATGTCCGCGCCAGCCGGAATTTTCCATCCACTTTACGCGGAGACAGCCTATGACAAATACGTCATGAACACGTTGTTCAAGGGGATGTTGGAAGTGCAGAAGGACGGGACGTATGCTCCGGTGCTGGCCGAGAAGTATGAAGTCTCACCGGATTATTTGGCTCATACGTACAAGCTGAAGGAAGGCTTGAAGTTCAGCGACGGTTCGCCGCTAACTGCGGAAGATGTCGCCTTTACGATTACCGTTCTGCATGACAAGTCATACGACGGTCCCATGGACATCATTCGAGAGGGTAAAATCAAAGGCGGCAAAGAATACTACGACGGCAAAGCAACCTCCATTGAAGGCATCAAGGTTATCGATCCTCTCACCATTGAATTCACAACGATTGAACCAAGCGCCCTGGCGCAGTCCTCTATCGGCGCGACAGGCATTCTCTCCAAAGCCTATTACGGAAAAGATTACAAGCAAGGCAATTTGAGCTATATGAACGACCTGTTCACAAAGCCGCTTGGCAACGGTCCATACCAGCTGGATAAGTTCCAGGCCGGCCAGGATGTATCCTTTGTCGCGAATGAGAACTACTTCAAAGGCGCGCCAAAGATTCCGAAGCTGATCTACAAGTTTACGACGGACGAGACGAACGCCCAACTGCTGCAGACCGGGGAAACGGATATGGACTTCATCTCCGCGAACCTTGACAACTTCGAGCTGCTCCAATCGATGGGCTTCCTGGATATTTCCTTGTTCCCGACCAATGGTTACGGTTACATCGCCTTCAACCACAACCGGGCGAAGTTCCAGGATGTGAAGGTGCGCCAGGCATTGGCGATCGGGCTTGATCGCGAGCAAATTGTGGAAGCCGTATACCAAGGCTATGCCGAGGTCATCAATGTGCCGCAATCGAAGCTATCCTGGGCGTATACTGATGAAGTGAACAAGTACGAGTTCGATCTGGAAAAAGCGAAGCAAATGCTTGAAGAGGCGGGCTGGAAGGTTGGCTCGGACGGCATACGCGAAAAAGACGGCGAAAAATTCAAGATCAACTTCGCGGCTACCTCGCCGAACGTGGTGAATGAAGCGATTATTCCGGTAGCACAAGCGAACTACAAGGAACTGGGCATCGAATTCGTTGCCGAGCAAATGGACTTCAACGCCGTCGTAGAGAAGCAGAAGAAGGGCGATTTCGATATGCTGTTCATGGCTTGGGGCCTCGATCCAGATCCACAAGGGGCACAAAATAACTTTATTACCGGAGGATCCTGGAACGAAATCGGTTACTCCAACAAAAAAGTCGATGAATTGTTCGATAAAGGCGGAAAAACGCTCGATATCGAGGAACGAAAATCGATTTACAAAGAATTGTACCAAGAAATCAATGAAGACTTGCCATACATTTTTATGTACCAGCGGCGCGATATGTGGGGAAATAATGTGCGCTTTACAGGACTGGATATGAGCCCATACCGCAACTTCTCTTATGGTGTAGATGCATTGATGATTCAGTAATCCATGGTTGCCGACCCTCTCCCGTCAGGAACGGGGGAGGTTTTTTTGTGACAGGAAATGGTCTTGATAAAATTTGCCACTTATCCTATGATTCTATGATAACCTGCTGTTGGAAGAAGGGAGACGCTATGAAGCTGAGAAGAGTTCGGGCGGAAGAAGAAACCGTGCTTCGCCAACTCATGCAGTATTATTTTTATGATTTTTCCGCATATAATGATGCGGATGTGCTGCCGAACGGACGGTATGGAGAGTACCCGGATCTGGAACGGTATTGGGAGCCTGGCTCGGGTCACCATCCTTATTTCATCGAGACGAATGATGGATTGGCCGGATTCGCTCTCGTCAGCGTGGAGGATAACAGGGGCGCGCCACTCCATGTGATGAGCGAGTTTTTTGTGATGAGGAAGTACCGCAGCCACGGAATCGGGAGCGCCGCGGCGTGTTCCTTATTCGATGCTTATCCGGGGCGTTGGATCGTGACACAGATTAAAAGGAATGTTCCGGCCCAATCGTTCTGGCGAAAGGTAATTGCGGGCTATACGGGTAATCAATATACGGAGCACGAAGAGCCAAATAAGATAGTACAATCGTTTACAGCGTCGTCTCTATCGATCACGGAAGGAGCGGATTCGTCTGACTCTACATAGACCGGCAGAACAACTTACGATTCTCGCGGCATTGGGCGGCAATGCCATCCTGCAGCCGAAGCAGGAGGCCACCTACGCGAACCAACTGGCGAATGTGCAGCGCAGCTGCACCGTCTTGGCCCGACTGGTCGAGCGAGGGCATCGGCTCGTCATCACGCATGGCAATGGACCGCAGGTCGGCAATCTCCTGCGCCAGCAGGAAGAAGCGCAGGCGGTTGTGCCTCCGCTGCCTCTCGATGTATGCACGGCCCAAAGCCAAGGCTTCATCGGCTTCATGATTCAACAATTATTGCGCAATGAACTGGCAAGCGGCGGGAGCGGCCGATCGGTCGTCAGCTTGATTACGAGAGTGGAGGTGTCGCCTGACGATCCGGCCTTCGGCAATCCGAGCAAGCCGATCGGCAGCTTCTACACGGAGGAGGAAGCGAAGCGGCTTATGAGCGAGAAAGGCTGGCAGTTGAAGCCGGATGCGAACCGGGGCTGGCGGCGTGTCGTCCCGTCTCCGCGCCCTCAAGCGATTGTGGAAGCAGACGTCGTAAGGCAACTGCTCGAATTGAACCAGATTGTCATTGCTTGCGGCGGAGGAGGGATTCCCGTTGTGCGGCAGAAAGACGGCATCTATGCTGGGATAGAGGCCGTGATCGACAAAGATTTCAGCAGCTGCAGGCTCGCACGCGAGATTCAAGCCGATGTGCTGCTTATTCTGACTGACGTCGAGCACGTCTATGCCGACTATGGCCGTCCGGATCAGCGGCCCCTGGCCAGCCTGACCCCATCTTCTGCGGTTGAATACATGGAAGAGGGTCACTTCAGTCAGGGCAGTATGCGACCGAAGGTGGAGGCTGCGGCGTCCTTCGCCGCACAGGGAGGAACCGCGATTATTTGTTCGCTCGATCAGGCCGATCTCGCACTGGCCGGCCTGGCAGGCACGCGGTTCGTTCCGGAGACCGCCGAAGCGCCGAGTGATTCTCGATAGGTTACATAGATACCGGGCTTGACAGGAACAATAAGGGGAGCCTACGGTGAAAGGGATGTCCATTGATGACCAATAAGCAGAAGAAGCAATCCGGTCAGGCCTTCGCGCCCGGCATGGAGCTGGATAATTTGAAAGAAAAAGCGACTCCGGAAGAAATTGAACGCGGCGACTCGACTTCCGTTACCAATCTCATTCTAGATCGGACCGGCGACGACAACGAAGGTTAATGAGCCGGACCCTTGAGCCTCCCTGCGATGCCGAAGAGCATGCCGGGCGGCTCTTATTTATATATAGAAGAAAGCCGAAGCGGTTATTAGAAAATGGACACGGTGAACGAAAGTAACTCCATGGAAAATAATAGCAACCTGGTTCGATAACGGACTTCTGTGGAACTATGCTATACTGAAAACCGTAATAGAATATTGGGTATATTTTGTTTTACTAGATTTGCTTGGGGGCGCAACCGAACGATATATCTGGCCGTCTAATATAGGGGAGCTTTGCAAAACGGCGGCCGATGCCTCATAATGACACAAGGGGGCACAACGCCTCTTACCATGGACAAAGGAGTTACTGTATGAGCACTTACATAGCAGAACGTTATCAGCTGAATTCCGTCATCTTTCACTTGGGCGGCGGCATTCTCTATGAAGCCGTTGATATGTCTTTGCAGCGCGACGTATTTATTTATGTTGTAGAAAATACCGATTCGGGCCGTGCAGACGAGTACCGCACCGCATTCGGGAATGTATCGCATTTTTCCAATAATCGATTTTTCCATATGCTGAATGCAGGCATGTCCGGAGAGGACTTCTACGTTGTCTTTATGGCGTACAGCGGCATGCCGTTAGTCAAGTATGCGCAGCGGCACGCCTTGAGCTCGGAGAAGGTGCTGACCATGATCTACGAACTGGGCACCAGCATTCAGGAAGCGCTGGAGGAAGGGGTCAGCCGATTCCCGGTTACGATTGATAATGTGTGGGTGACGGCGGACAATCAACTGATTATTATGAACTACTGGACCCAGGCGGAGGAAGGGGAGCACGGCACCACCGCCTTGTACCGGCTGCTGTATCAGCTGTGTACGCTTCATCCGCATGTCCCTTCGCAGTTCGATGTTGTCGAGACTCGCTTATATGGCGCGTTGAAGGACTTGAATGAAGCGCAGAGAGATTTGGCTCTGAAGCTGATGAGGAAGGTGCACGCGGGAGATGCGTCGCTGTTCACCTTCATGGTCGGGCTCCGGGAGATTATGGAGCAGCCGGAGGTGCCGGAGGTGCCGGAGGTGCCGATGCAGGCAAGCCGCGACGTGGCGACGCCCGTATTCACGGCAGCTCCTCCGCGTGAGGAATTGTCGCCCCGGCGTCCTCTTGCCGAATCCGAACCCTATGATGTGGAAGCGGATGAGGAACTGGCCGAAGAAGAGGATGATGATGAATACGAACGCAAGGAGGCCGCTTCCTTCAACGGAAGCAAGATGCTGCTTATCGTTGCCTGTGTGTGCGTCTTTTTCGCAGTCCTGGGCGGAGCCGTCATCTGGGCGAATTCGCTCTCCAAAGACAATGAGACGGCCGCAGTGACCGAACCGGGAACGACGCAAGGAGCCGACTCTGATACCGCGGGGGAACAGCAGGACGGCAGCGGCGATAATGCCGATAATGATACTATTGTTCCGGATGGCGGCGATAATGGTTCCGTTGTTGAACCGGATACACCTGCCGGCTCGAACGGAGGCTCTTCAAGCTCGAACACGGATAGCGGCAGCAGTGCCGGCCAAGGGTCACAGCAGCCGGATACGAATCCGGGGACGACAACCCCAACCCAGCCGGATAATACGCAGCAGCCGGGCACAACCGATCCCGGTACGGTGCCTTCGGGGCCTGGAACGACAGATCCAGGAACGACTCCGCCGGGAACAGGGATGCCAGACACGGGAACGCCGACGGATCCGGCGAATCCGGGGACGGAGACGCCTCCTGCTGAAGCGGGACAGACGGGTGAAGGAGAAGTGCAGGTTCCGAGCTTGATTGGTCTGACGCTGGAAGAGGCGGAAGAGCAAGTGAAGGCTGCGGGTCTACGCTGGTCGTATTTCAAGGAGAACAGCGAGGAGCAGCCCGCTGGCCAGATCTTCAAGCAGGAGCCGGAAGCAGGCGCAGCGATTAAGAAGGGCGAACGAGTCACCTTCTATATTAGCCGGGAACAGCAATAAGCTGCGGAAAAGAGGGAGAACTGCCTATCGATGAGGCAGTTCTCCTTTGCTGTCTCTATAAGAACAGAAGCCCTCGCCCCAGGCGCGCCATTCAAGCGCAGGGGCGAAGGGCTTCTTCTTCGTTAATTGCAAGCGCAATTCAAGACCGGCTTGCGGGCGGCCAGCGTCTCGTCAAGCCTTCTCACATCAGTGTGATGCGGCGCATTGAGCAGCAGATCCGGCTGTTCTTCCGCTTCCTTCGCAATCTGAATCATCGTGTCGATAAAGGTGTCGAGCGTCTCCTTGCTCTCGGTCTCCGTCGGCTCGATCATCATGCATTCCTCGACATTGAGCGGGAAGTAGATGGTTGGCGGATGGAACCCGAAGTCGAGCAGCCGCTTGGCGACGTCCAGCGTGCGCACGCCATATTGCTTCAAGCCGCTGCCGGAGATGACGAATTCATGCTTGCATACGCCCGGATACGGCACTTCGAAATACGGCGCCAGCCGATGCATCATGTAGTTCGCGTTCAGCACCGCGCATTCGGATACGCGGCGAAGTCCGTCCGGCCCGTACGTGCGCATATAGGTGTACGCGCGGACGAGAATGCCGAAGTTGCCAAGGTATGCTTTGACCCTTCCAATCGAGGTCGGCCGTTCTTCTTCGAATCCGAAGCTGCCATCCTTCTTCTTCACGATGAGCGGCTTCGGCAAGTATGGCGCCAGGATGCTCTTGACGCCGACCGGGCCGGCTCCGGGACCGCCGCCGCCATGCGGCGTGCTCATCGTCTTGTGCAGATTCAAATGCACAACGTCGAAGCCCATATCTCCCGGGCGGGTGATGCCCATAATGGCGTTGGAATTCGCGCCGTCATAGTAGAGCAGGCCGCCGGCTTCGTGCACAATATCGGCAATCTCCAGGATGTGCTCCTCGAACAAGCCGAGCGTGCTCGGATTGGTGAGCATGAGAGCAGCCGTATCCGGACCGACGGCCGCCCGCAGAGCTTCGAGATCTACGAGTCCTCGTTCATCCGAAGGGATCGTAATCGTATCGAGGCCAGCGGCCGTCGCGCTCGCCGGGTTCGTCCCATGCGACGAGTCGGGAACGATAACCTTGGTGCGGGTCTCGCCCTTGCTCTCATGGTAGGCCCGGATCATCATGAGGCCCGTCCATTCCCCGTGGGCGCCTGCAGCAGGCTGAAGCGTCACCTCGTCCATCCCCGTGAGTTCGGCAAGGTCCTGCTGGAGGGTGTACAGCATTTCCAGCGCGCCTTGAATGCTCTCACTCGGCTGATACGGGTGAATCTTCGCGAAGCCCGCCAAGCGGGCGACATCTTCGTTAATCTTCGGATTATACTTCATCGTGCAGGAACCGAGCGGGTAGAAGCCGTTGTCGATGCCGAAGTTCCGGCGCGACAGCTCGGTGTAATGGCGGATGACATCGACTTCATACACTTCCGGCAATTCCGCCGGCTGCTGGCGAAGCATGCCCGCAGGTATCAATTCTTCGATACCCCGCTGCGGAACATCGCATTCAGGCAATGAATATGCAGTCCGCCCCGGCTTGCTCAGCTCGAAGATCAGCTTTTTCTCCGGTTTCATACAGCACCCTCCAATCGTTCGGCAAATTGATCGATTTCCGCCTTGGTCCGGCGTTCCGTCACAGCGACAAGCATATGGCCCGCCAGATCCGGATAGTAACGGGATACATCCAGGCCCCCGATGAACCCTTCCTTCATCAAGGCGGCGTTCAAGGCGGCCGGACAGACGCCTTCCGGCAGCTTCACCAGGAATTCATTGAAGAACGGCGAGGTGAACGGCAGGGACATAGCCTTCGATTGCGCGATCCGATCTGCAGCGTAATGCGCTTTTTGGACGTTCAGATTCGCGATCTCGCGGATGCCGGATTTGCCCATGACAGACAAATAGACGGAAGCGCTCAAGGCCAGCAGCGCCTGGTTCGAGCAAATATTGGATGTCGCCTTCTCGCGGCGGATATGCTGCTCGCGGGCTTGCAGCGTCAGCACGAAGCCCCGCTTGCCGTCCAGATCCTTGGTCTGGCCGACAATCCGGCCAGGGATGCGGCGCATCAGCGGCTCGGATACGGCGAAGTATCCGCAGGTCGGACCGCCCAGCGAGGAGGCGATGCCGAACGGCTGGGCATCTCCGACGACGACGTCGGCGCCCAGCTGTCCCGGGCTCTCCAGCAGGCCGAGCGACAGCGGATTGGCGCTCATAATAAGCAATCCTTTGCGCCCGTGAATCATCGGTTCGATGGCCTTCACGTCCTCGATGCAGCCGAAGAAGTTAGGTGACTGGACAATGACCGCAGCCGTGTCGTCCGTTATGAGCGCCTCCAGCTTCTCCAGGTCGGTTACTCCGTTCGCATCGGGCGCCTCCACAATCTCCAGACCGAGCCCGCGGGCGCTCGTATGCAGGATCTGCCGGGCTTCCGGATGCACGGTGCGCGAGACGACGACCCGCTTGCGCTTCGTGACCGCGCTTGCCAGCACCCCGGCTTCCGCGAGCGCGGTCGCCCCGTCATACATGCTCGCATTGGCCACCTTCATGCCCGTCAGTTCGCATATATAGGATTGGAACTCGAATATGGCCTGCAGCTCTCCCTGGCTAATTTCCGGCTGATATGGCGTATAAGCGGTATAGAACTCGGAACGGGAGATAACGTGATTGATGACGACCGGAATATGATGGTCATAGATGCCGGCGCCAAGGAAGCTCGCATACTGATCAAGGTTGGCGTTGCGGCCGGCCAGCTCCTGCATATGGCGCAGCAGGGCCGCTTCGTCCAGCGCTTCGGAAATCGGAAGCCGTCCCTTGTAACGAACCGCTTCCGGAATGTCGCGGAACAGCTCCTCGATCGATGCCGCGCCGATCGCGGCGAGCATGTCCCGCTCGTCCTGCCCGGTCATCGGGATATAGCGATGTGTCTTGGTCATGAAGGCGAACCTCCCTTGGTTGTAGTAGGGCGTTGATAGAATGGAGCGGCGACGACGCGGGCCTTAAGCCGCTTGCCGCGAATCTCGATTTCCAGTTCGGTATCCAATTCGGCGTATGGCGATTCAATCAGCGCCAGGCCGAGATTGCGCTTCAAGGTAGGGGATTGCGTGCCGGACGTCACTTCGCCGATTAGCTTATCGCCTGCATAGACGGGATAGTGGGTCCGCGGGATGCCGCGATCGATCAATTCGATCCCGGCCAATCGCCGGGGAACGCCTTCTTCCTTCTGCTTGGCGAGTGCCTCTCTGCCGATGAACTCCCCTTTATTCAGCTTCACGCACCAGCCAAGCCCGGCCTCCAGCGGCGTAATCTGCTCGGACAGCTCCTGGCCGTATAGCGGCAGCTTCGCTTCGAAGCGAAGCGTATCTCTGGCCCCCAGGCCTACCGGAACGAGCCCGAACGGTTCGCCGATTCGCAGCAGCTCCGTCCATAGATGGGTCGCGTCGTCAGCCGAGATATAGAGCTCGAACCCATCCTCGCCCGTGTAGCCTGTGCGCGAGACGAGAGCCTTAACGCCGCACACCTGGGCATCGGACAGGAAGTGAAACGCTTTCAACCCGCTGACAGGGGCTTCGGTTGCCTGCGTCAAAATGGACAGCGCCTGCGGTCCTTGCAGCGCCAGCAGGGCCGTGCGGGAAGACGCGTTATCGATATGGACGCCGTCCTCTGCATGGTCATGCAGCCATTGGACAACTTTGTCCGTATTGGATGCGTTAACGACCAGCATATAGTGATCTTCGGCAAGACGGTAGACGAGCAGATCGTCGACGACACCTCCATGCGGATAGCAGAGCAGGGAGTACTGCGCCTTGCCGTCCTCCAGCTTGGACAAGTCATTCGTCGTCATCTTCTGCAAAAAGGAGAATGCGGCAGGACCGCTCACGAATAGCTCGCCCATATGCGACACATCGAACAGGCCGGCCTGCTGCCGTACGGCCTCATGCTCCCGCTGGATGCCGCTGAATTGCACCGGGAGCTCCCAGCCGCCGAAATCGATGCAGCGGACGGAAGGGTATTCGGCATACTTCGGAAATAGGGGCGTGCGTTGTAACGTGGACATGACATCACCTCGATATGGATAATGAATGGGACTCAAAAAAAAGACAGGCGAAAAAAGGCCGCTCCGCTTCCAGCGGATGCCTTCTTACGCTCTGTCCTGTGTACCTGAGAGTTACCTCATGATCTTCCGGCTTCCGTCTGCTGAAGCCGGCCCATAAGTTTCCCCTTGGGTGACCCGCTTGAAGCGGATGCTCTCCAGAGGCGCGTCCGGTAAACGTCCTTTTGCCTGAGAGATTCACCCGTGGCGGGCTTACTCCTTCGGCGTTACTGTCTCGCAGTAATCTCTCCCTTTACCATCATTCGCAATGTGCAATTGTCATACCTCCATTATTACTCGAACCTTCCTGACATTGTCAATCCATTTCTGCGAACTTCTGCGAAAATGATTCTCATATTGACATGGCGGGGAAGCTGAACTACGCTATAGATGTAAATTTTGAACAGTATCACATACCGCGAATGAAGACGAACGGGAGAGACCGGGTTCCAAGTCCCGGCACCGAAGGAGCAAGCCGCCGAACCGCCGTGTCGGGGAGGAATCTCTCAGGTAGAAGCACCGTCGTCCGACGCACCTCTGGAGAGAGCGTACTGCCGCCCAAGGGGAATACCGGCCTGCCGTGGGCAGCCGGGCAAACTCTCAGGCACCCGGGACAGAGAAGAGGCGAATGAGTCTTTGATCTGTCTTTTTTTGCTGTGCCGGCTAATTGCGATAATAATGAGAGAGGAATGAGCGTGAACATGAGCGAAGTGAAAGAGAATCTGTTGTACAGCGAGGAGCATGAATGGGTTGTCGTCGTCGAAGGGCGAACCGTGCGCATCGGGATTACCGATCACGCACAAGCTGAGTTGGGAGATATCGTATTCATCGAGTTCCCGGAGATTGGAACCGCTTTAACGGCGGGCGACAGCATGGGATCGATCGAGTCGGTCAAGACGGTATCGGAGCTGTACTGCCCGGTCTCGGGAACGGTAACGAAGGTCAATCCCGATCTGGAGGATAGCCCCGAGAAGGTGAACAGCGAACCGTATGAAGGCGGCTGGCTTGCCGAGGTGGAGCTGGATGCCGAGCCGGAGGAAGCGATGAAGCATCTGCTCAATGCGGAGGGCTACCGGAAGCATATCGAGTAGGGTGCCGCCCGCAACCCCGGCTGCAGACCGATGCGGATGTATGAACATGGGAATAACGGAACATCCATGAATAAAGCGGCGCTCCTTCTCGCATACTAGCTGTGTACATGAGTATATGCGAAATGGAGAGTTGCCGAATGAACAACCAAGAACATAACCGCGACCAAGCGACGAAGGCGGAAGTACAGACGACGAAGCTGAACAGAATGCCGGACGTCGAGGGCCAAGATTCCGAGTTCGGAGCCGATCTGGAAGGCGCTCAGCAGTGTCGAATCGTACCCGATGCGGAAACGAAACGGTCCGAATAGTGCGTGTCTCAAGCACCGCAAGTCCCCCCAGTTCCTGGAACTGGGGGGTTGCTTTATCCTTGAACCCGCGGCGTGGTTGGATCGCATTCCGGAGAAGGGACAGCGCCGGTGAGGGCCAATTTGATCAGATAGTAGCATTCCTCCCGCGCCATATGATCCGGCATCAGCGGACTGATGACATCGAGTGTCTCCGCGCTTAGATCCATTTCCTCCAGCTCTAGCAGGAATTTCGTGAACAGCTTAATCTCCAAGTTCACATCGCGGTGGAACCGCTCCATCGCAGGGAAGCGGCGAAGCTGGGTCCGCAAGTAGCCGACCATTTCGACCGCTTTTTTGTAATAATCATCGAAATGCTTCTCAAATTCGCGGCTCTTCTCGATCAGCCGCCTCTCCACCGCATCCAGGTTCGATGCGATGGCCGATGCATGGCCGGAAGCGTCCGATAGCCATACCAGATCATAATGAAGCGAATCGAACAAAGGCACCGCCTTCCCGGCCCGAACGGCATCGAGAATATAAACATACTCTTGCAGCTCGTTGAGCATATGGTTGAAAAAGGTTGGGGGAAGATGCACGGTCACCTGGCGGAGCAGAGATCTGCGCAGCAGATCAAGCTTGAAATCCTTCAATTCCATCGTTGCGGCATGCGCATCGGCAGCGATGGCCAGGGCTTGGGACTCGGAGGAAGCTTGGCGGGCTTGGTCCAGAAGCTGATCGAACCGTTGTATAAATTGATTCGCCCGGCGAATGTCTTCCGTTTCCCGTGGCGATAGGGCGTCCAATATGAAGCGGGAATGATCTCCCAATATTTGCAGCCAGAAGCGGTGCTCGAACAAGAGCGATCCGACCGGAGCGGCCAAGGGCTGATGAATATGCATATGCACTCTCCTTTGCGGTTGTTGGAGGCAGAATCGGTTCTATTGTCATCTTATGTTTAACGGATTGTCTCGCATGCCATTTCTCGACTGCCCTGCCCGCCGCAAGATGCAACAACCGCTGTCCCTAAGGGACAGCGGTTGTGTCATGGCCTTGTCAGGCCGGTATTACGATTCCGATTGCAGATCGAGCAGCACGAGGGCGAGCACCGTGGCTGCTTGGGCACGGGTTGATGTTCCCTCTGGAGAGAACTTGTTGCCGCCCATGCCTTTAATATAGCCGCGGCTTACCGCAACCGCAACGGCGGCGCGGGCATCGGCACCGATCTTCGCCTGGTCGGCAAAACCGAGCGCCGGAGCGTCATCGGTCTTTAGCTGCAGCGCCTGCACCAGCATGACAACCATTTTCTCGCGTGTCAGCGGGTCACGCGCACCCGGCTCGGCAATACGGTCGTTCCAGGTCTTGCCGGAACCGGTAAGACGATCGAGCAGCGAGGCGAATTCCGCTTGGGTCACCAGATCGTTCGGCTTGAACGTATTCTGGCTGCCCTTGCCTTCGATCAACTGGTGAGCGGCTGCGAGCTCGACCTTATCTTTGGACCAATGCGTACGAATATCTTCGAACGTCTTGTTGAATTCCTGCGCCGTATAGGCTCCGAGCGACGCCGTAGTGAAGCGGACGCCGTCCTTATCCCAGCGAACGCCAGGCGCGTAGTACGTCCACGCTTCCTTTGAATCCTTGCTGTAGACGCCTACTTTGCGGGCATCCTTTACGGCGGAGGAGCTCCATTTCAGACCGATTCGGATCGGCTTCGTTACGGTCTCCTTCTCCCCTTGGACGGTCAGTCCCGAAGCGACCTGTCTCAGTACGGACGCTTGCTCTCCTTCCGTCAGCGGCGCCAGCGCCAGGCGTAAGGTCAGATCTCCATTTTTTCCGATAAAGTCAACGAGCGACTCTGCTGGAATGAGCACTTCAAAGTCTTTCCCGGACAGCAGCAGTGCCTTGCCCGAAGCGGTAAGCTTCTCCGCCAGCACGCGGGTAATCCGGATATCTGACAGATTGACATCATTCCAAGCGATATCCGAAATATCCACCTTCACTTCAGTCGCTTCCTTGTCGTCCAACTGCGAGCTAATCGCAGTCGAAGATACAAGCAGCAATCCCTGCTTCTTGCCATCCTTCTCGGTTACCGTGAAGGTACCCGATTTCAAGGTCTTCCCGGCCGGCTGCGATGGAGTGGAGGAGTAGGAGCTGCTGGAAGACGAGCCGCCTGAGCTTGGGCCAGGTTCCGGCTTTGGTTCCGGTTTAGGTTCTGGATCTGGGTCCGGTGGTTTCGGTGCGTCCACTATCTCAATCCAGTCCGGCGCTCCGTATACAAGTTTTACAGGATCAATACTTTCAAGCTCCAATTTAAATAGCAAGAACTTGTAGGCTCCAGGATCACTGCTGGAGAAAACTACGGTGCCAAAGGTGCCGTCTCCCGAGTACGCCGCAGTTGGAGGCATGCTGGTTGTCGCCACGATAGCCTTCAACTTATCGGTAAGTTCGATGGTCTCGTAATCAAAATCAATTTCCACGTCAGGATAGTGCTTCTGGGTATAGGTTACAAAAGTAACGCTAGGCTCGACGCGAACATCTGTTAATGATGCATCATAAACCAATGCATAAGATGTTGAGTATACTGCTTCAGTGACAGAGAAGCCGATATCTACCTTGAACTCGTCTCCGGTAAACGCTTGTTTTTTCTCTGTTTTCACATTGGCATAGACTGCATCTGGATCAAAGTCAAACGAAATTGTCCGGGACGGGGTCTCATATCCGTTCTTGACGTAATCCCATGCATAAATGTCAACTTGATTGAGTCCGTCCTTCAGATGCGGGATGTCGATGGTGAAGATACCGTATGAATTAATTGTGACCTCATATTCTTCATTTGTCTCCTTGTTGACGGCCTTCATCTCTATGAGATCCTGAATTGGGGAATTCACATAGTCCACAATTGAGTCATAGACAGTCCCTGTAATTTTTCCTTTGCGTTCCTGCGGATTATCTACCCGAATCACCGGCTCATCAATCTTGACTTGAGGAGGCGTACTATCGATCAGGAAAAGAGTGCGCAGTTTATCCAAATGTTCGCCTTTAACAACAGGCACCATATAATATAAACCGTCTTTCGGAGTGACGGAATTGTCCCCAACCAGACTTCCGTCCCAATCGACAGGCAAAATGCCCGGGTTTTGTTCGGATGTATTTACGTGCGCATCCCCGATTTCTTGGCCATTCAAATCCAGGACAGTTAATTTGAAATCGGTGATTTTCTTGTTGACCTGGATGCTTACCTTTGTCGTATTATGATCGGGATGCCCTTTCGGCGCAAATATCATGGGACTAATCTCAATCTCCCCGATAGCGGGCACCTCAAATTGTTTGCCGACATACACGCTCGCAGGAAGTCTGATCTCGTGGCCGCCGTCGCCTGTCAAAATGACATGGCCCTCGTAATTCCCATCGGCCTTCGTCGGAAGCTGTAATGTTACGTCAAATGATTGCTCCGGGCTCACGGTGTTCACACTAGGTGTTAATGTTCCCCCAGCGTCTGGCCAATCCACCCGAATCGAGTAGTTCTGGTCTCTGTCGCCAACTCTTTTCAGCTGGATCGTCTTCGTTAACGAAGTGTCTGGGGAGGCAGGACCGAACGAGAGGCTGCCCGTTTCATACACGAACGGTACGTCGGGTTTATCTTTTACCGCGACGTTCGCAGTCTCTTGCACCAAAGCGATTGCTGGAGCCTCGACGCTGCGCTTCAGATCAACCCGGCCTGCACCTTGCTCCGTCAGTTTATACAGTTCCCCCGTACGATCCTTCAGATCTACGGCATTATTCATCATGAGCGTTTTGATCTCGTCCGGAGTCAGATCAAGGTTATTCTTGCGGGAATACTCCACGAGCAATGCGGCAGCTCCCGCGATATGCGGTGAAGCCATGCTCGTGCCTTGCGAACTTCCGTACGCATTCTCGTAGTTGTCGTCCCAGGCTGGCACGGATGACAAGATGCCAACGCCCGGCGCGGCAATGTCCGGCTTGATCGTATAGTCCGGCAGCGCAGGGCCGCGGGAGCTGAAGGAGCCGAGCATATCTTTCTCCTCGACATCGGTTCGGACAACCTTCTTTACCGAGCCTGACGCAATATAATTTTTCAAGATAAGTCCGTCGGCTTGCGAAATGGTGTAGGTAGGAGCGAATTCATCGGCGTCCCCTTCGCCAAGAGTCGCGGCCAGTTCGCCAGCTTCGTTGTTGAAAATGATGAGCGCGGCGGCTCCGGCTTTTTTGGCGTTTCTCGATTTGTCCCCGAAGCTGATGTCGCCGCGGGAGACGACCACAAGTTTACCCTTTACTGCTTTGTTTTTATAATCATCTGGCTTTCCAAATCCGGCATAGACCGCTTCAAGCGGTGTATCAACGGGCAGTACCGGGGATGAAGTAGCTAGCTGCGAGAAAAACTTCTTATTTAGGCCCCCGACCTCAAACACGGGGGTCAGGACCGGCGGGTAAGAGGCGGCAACGGATATGGCCGCATGGGCTCCTCCCGGACTTCCCAGCGTGAGCGGCTTTGGTCCGGCATTGCCCGCAGCGACGACTACGACGACACCGGCCTTGGTTGCATTGTCCAGCGCCACGGAATGCGCGGTATATTGGAAGTTGTAATCGGCGCCGAGCGACAGATTGATGACATCTAACTGATCTTCATAAACGGCACGCTCGATGCCGCGTACAATGTTCTCCGAAGATCCTCTGCCATATGGCCCGAGAACGCGATAAGCATACAGGTCTGCCTCTGGAGCGACGCCGCGTACTTTGCCGCTATCGCCGGGATTATCGTAATTCCCTCTCCCGACAATCGTTCCTGCGACATGGGTGCCATGGGTCGTATGATATTCTTTTCCGTCGATAATGGGCTTTGATTTATCCGGTTCTGTCTCCATCGGATCAGGTTTACCGAGAACAAAATCGTACCCGCCCTTAAAGGCATCTTTTAGACTCGGATGCTTGTAATCAACCCCTGTGTCAAGCACCCCGACTTTGATGCCTTTTCCCTTTAAGCCGAGATCCTCCCACAAGTGTTTTGCTCCGATATGGGGTGCACTTTTATGCATATAGGTGCTATCGCCATAAGCGCTTGGCTCGTTCGGAATCGCTTGGATTTCCACGTTCGGGAAGACGGCCTTCACGCCAGGAATCGTCAACAAATCATCAACTTTATTGGCCGGGATACTGATCGAAAATCCATTAAATACATTGTTGAACTCGTAACGGATTGAGGCATCTAGCTGGTTAAGTGCGGTGCGGAATTGCTGATGCTCTTGCCGGATATCGCTTTCCACATCGTTGGCGAACAAAGAGTATGTATTCGCGGCCTGAGCTTCTGCTACTTTCAATGGTTCATTTTGCAGTTCTACGATAACAGTAATAATGTCGCTGCTGTCAGAAGGCGGTACAAAATTTTGCGGTGTTACGTCTGATAAGTTAAGTTCGGAGCTGCGAGGGAGTTGCAGTTTGGTTGCGATCTGATCCTTGATTTGGCTTTGGAGTTGTTGCTTCGTCTCGGATGCGGACCAGTCCATTTTTTCAGTTGCGCCCGATACTCCCGGAAAGACCATGCCGGCAAGCAGCAAGGCGCTAAGGACCAAAGACATGAGTTTGCGGAATGAATGTGGTCTCAAACGTAAGCCTCCTTTACTATTTTACTGTCGGGTTAATCCTTGATGAAGGAAATATCAGCCTCAGCCTCCTTTCTTATGTGTGATACTCGACGAACGATGATTGTCTATGATGTAGATCACATAAATCAAGTTTACATATATTTCATATTTAGGGTAAGGGTACTATTAACTATATTCCAATTCTATTCTCTGACGGAAAATGTTGAAAGGTTACTAATTATGTAAAATGAATAGATTGTGCTAAAAGAGTGGATGGGTCGTTAGACCTATTTCGGGAATGGATCGCACGAGGGGGAAGGAAAGCGAATGAGGGTGCTGGTGCACCCAGCCATGAAAAAAGGGCGATCCTGCAAGCCATATCAACGGCCTGTCGTATCGCCCTTCTTATATGTGTATTACGGCAGCGCTCTGCCTCTGGAGCTCACATACAGGGTGTACCACTCTTCACGTGTCAGGGTGATGTTCACCGCTTCGCCGCAGGCCCGGATTCGCTCTGGATTGGCCGTGCCGATAACCGGCTGGATTCCGGCCGGATGGCGCATCAGCCAGGCGAGGATGATCGCTTCCGGCGTCGTGTCCTTCTCATTGGCCATCGCCTGCACGAGCCCGGCCGTCTCGCGGATCGAAGCCGGCAGATCGGAGAGATCCCGGCCCGAGAAGACGCCTTGCGCAAGCGGGGCCCAAGCTTGAATTTGAATATTTTCAAGACGGCAGTACTCCAGCGTACCTTCCGGGAAAGTATCTTCCTTGGCGGCATTTTGGTTCACGTGAACGCTTTGATCGAGCCAGCCGATTTTGGCCAGACTCATCTCCAACTGATTGACAATGAAAGGCTCCTTGCTGTATGTCTGGAGCAGGCGAATCTGGCCGGCGCTCATGTTCGAGACGCCGAAGGCCCGCACTTTCCCCGCAGACTTCAATGCCGACATCGCTTCAGCGACCTCTTCCGGCTCCATCAATGGATCTGGACGGTGGAAAAGCAGAATGTCGAGATATTCGACGCCCAATCGCTGCAAGCTTCCGTCGACGCTCCGCAAAATATGCTCCTTCGAAAAATCATAGCGTCCCGGAATGCCATTGTCAGCGAAGCGGATGCCGCATTTGGATTGCAGCACGATGCGCTCTCTCAATTCCGGCCGTTCCTTCAGCACTTGGCCGAATACTTGCTCCGCCTTGCCTCTCGTATAAATATCGGCATGGTCGAACATATTGATGCCCGCCTCCAGGGCGGCTTCGACCGCAGCGTGCGCCGCCGCGAGATGCATCTCCGTTATCGGCTCGTCATTCCAGCCTCCTCCGAGACCCATGCATCCGAGCACAAGCCGGCTTGCCGCGAGTCCGCGTTGTTGAATCGGGATCTTATTCATGTTGAATCACTCCAAGGTTGTAGAATGCGAAGCTTGTCTCGTCCAGTGTACTACAGGCGCACGCGCATATCCAGATGTTAAGGAGAGCGGAAGACTGACACCGCTGCTCATTGTGCTGAATTACCGGGGGGGATTCACGGAAAACACCCCTTCGGCCTAATGCAGGAATTGATTCTGTACAGATTACGGATTTATTGAGGAATTATGCGTGTCCCCAACATATATTGTTGAGAGATCATCAAATAGCGTTGTGCCTTCCTGGCAACAATGATCTCGCCATAGAGAGGAGGGGATAGGATGAATCAGGCGGATAACGTATCGCAATTCGGCGATCAGTTGAAATCATTGCTCAAGGAGCGCTCCCTATCGATGCGCAAATTAAGCGAGCAGACGGGAATTGATACGGCGACCATCTCCCGGATGGCTAACGGGAAGCAGGCGGTCAAGCCGGAATATATTCACCGCATCGCGTCCGTTCTCGCCGTTCCGGCTGAGCGTCTGTACCGGGCGGCAGGCTATTCCGTCGGGGCGGAGCCGGACGGAAGGACGGATATGCATGCCTCTGTCGATGCGATTCAACAAGTGCTCGGGCATTCGAACCTCTATGAGCCGGAGTTCAGCACCGAACGGGTGCGGCAGGAATTGATGAAATGCGAGCGGTATGCCCGCACCGAGGAAGGCAAGCGATTGATTCATCAAGATTTCGAGGAAAAAGTGAGCAAGGTGAGCGGAGAAGGCCCGTTCATTGAGCAACTGCGCGACATGTATGCATGCTTTTGTGACCCCATGGTATCGGAGGAAGAAAAAGCGGTGCTCGGCAGCGCTCTGCTATATTTCATCCTGTCTGTCGATATTATCCCGGACTATGTATTTCCGATTGGTTATCTTGATGACGCGATTGCGGTCAATATGGCGCTCGAACGGTTGCGCGCCATGGCCGGCACGGTACCAGCGCAGAGGAATGCCGGCAGCAGCGCTCCGGCCGCCGAATTGCCGGATGACGGCGCTTAGCCGGAAGGGAGAAGCGAGATGTCCCGCACACGAAGGCAGCACGAGCCAAATGCACCAGCTCGTGCTGCCAACAGGTGTATTCTCTTGTTATACCCAGCCGAACGCTCTTGCCAGTTGAGCCGTTGTAAAGGTGACGGCTATCGCGATGGCGAGGGGGATGAGAGCGGACAGTACGGTCCACTTCACGCTCTTCGTCTCTTTGTAAATATTGAACAGCGTCGTGCCGCATGGATAATGGAGCAGGGAGAACAGCATCATATTCAGCGCCGTCAGCCAGGTCCAGCCATGGTTCAGGAAGATGTCCTTGATATTGTCCATGCCGTCTGCATCGACCAACGCGCCGGTGGACAAGTATCCCATCAGCAGAATCGGAAGCACGATCTCATTCGCAGGAAGGCCGAGAATGAAGGCCATCAGGATGAAGCCGTCCAGTCCGAGCGCATGGGCGAACGGCTGGAAAAAGCCCGCCATATGATTGAGCACGCTGTCTCCGCCGACAAAAATATTGCCCAAAATCCAGGTGATGATTCCGGCAGGCGCAGCCACGATGATGGCACGCGTCAGCACATTGAGCGACTTATCCCGCGATGCGAGCAGAACTGTCTTCGCGAACTGCGGCTTCCGGTACGGAGGCAGCTCCAGCGTATAATGGGTCGGCACCCCGCGCAGGGCGGTCTTGGACAAGACCCACGATACGGTAAATGTGACGGCGACACCGATCATGACCATGCCCATGACGACCGAGGCCGTAACGAGCGTCTGCATGCCGGAACCGAGTCCCGCCGACACCATGAAGAGGGAGGACAGCAGAATCAGGGTTGGCCAGCGTCCGTTGCAGGGCACGAAGTTGTTCGTCAAGATGGCAAGCATCCGCTCACGCGGCGATTCGATAATCCGGGTAGATAAAATAGCTGCGGCGTTACAGCCGAATCCCATCGACATCGTCAGCGCCTGCTTGCCATGCCCGCCCGATTTCTTGAACAGGCGGTCCATGTTGAAGGCGACGCGCGGCAAGTAGCCGAAGTTCTCCAGCAGGGCGAAGACCGGGAAAAAGATGGCCATCGGCGGCAGCATGACGCTGACGACCCAGGCCGTGCCGCGGAAGAAACCGAGAATGAGTACGCCATGCAGCCATGCCGGCGCATGAAGCGCTTCGAAGCCGGCGGTCAAGTAGCCTTCGATCATATTGAACAAGTCAAAGAGCATGGCGGAAGGCACGTTCGCTCCCGCAATCGTAATCCAGAAGACAGCGCCCAGGATCGCCAGCATAATCGGGAATCCCCAAATCGGGGAGGTGACGATTTTGTCGAGCCGGTACGTGCTTTCCAGCTTCTTCTTATCTTCGTAACGGACCGCTTCCCGGCAAATGCTGTGCGTCGTCTTATAAATATCCCCGACGATATCGTCCCGGACTTCGCTGCCGTTCGTCAGGTTCTTGGCCATCGACAAGAGCGAATCAAGTGAGTCGGGGGAATTAGTGGCAAGCGGTGTAGCCATATTGTACCGTCTCCTTCACTGTCACCGTCTGGTCTTCCTTCATCCGCTTCTTCATTGTCTGAAGCAGCTTCTCGTCATTATCCAGCAGCCGCAATGCGATCCACCGGGCCGGATAACGGTCGCCAAGCTGCTCGCGTATCGCCGGCTCCAGTTCAGCAATCTTGCGTTCTATATGATCGCTGTATTGAATCTGCGGCGGCTGAGGCACGAGCTTGCCTGAGGCGACCTGCTCGATCTGGTCGAGCAGCTGGGGAATGCCAATCCGGCTGCGCGCCGAGATGGCGACGACAGGCACGCCCAGCCTGCGGGAGATCGCATCGATATCGATGCGGACGCCAAGACGCTTCGCTTCGTCAATCAGGTTGATGCAGAGGACGACGCGGTTCGTCATCTCGATCACCTGCAGGGCCAGATTCAAGTTCCGCTCCAGTGAGGTCGCGTCGAGAACGACGACCGTCACGTCCGGATTATCAAATATAATATAGTCCCGGGCGACTTCCTCATCGGCCGAATTCGAATAGAGGGAATAGGTTCCCGGAAGATCGATAATGCGGAACGGCGTGCCCTGATGCTCGAATTCTCCTTCCGCCATCATGACGGTCTTGCCTGCCCAGTTCCCGGTATGCTGACGCATCCCTGTCAATGTATTGAACAACGTGCTCTTGCCTGTATTTGGGTTACCGGCGAGGGCAATTCGATATCCGCTCATTCATCCTCACCTCCAATAATCTCCCCGTATATGCGCGTGCTCTCTTCTCTGCGAAGCGCGATGGTCGTATTGTTCACGCGGAACGCGACCGGATCCCCGAGCGGGCTGCGCTGCAGCACCTCGACCGTATTGCCCGGCACAAACCCGAGATCAAGAAGCCGCCGGCGCAGCACTCCTTCCACTTCGATGCGGGAGAGACGCAGTCGGCTGCCCGTATCCGCTTGTGCCAAAGCTCTCTCTGTAGTTGACATCTATGATGTTCCTCCTCCCAATGTCCGAACCTCACGAGTAGGGCGGCAACCGCATTTCCCACGGTTCCCCCGCTCTTGTTATTATTAGTATAGGACAAAAGTATTGTGTTGCCAACAATTATTTTCATTAGGGCAACATTTTTAGGGGAGGGGAATTGTTGGTAGAAGTATATGTTTGCGAAGCCTATTGGTTCGGCGGAAATCGACACATTTTATCCCTCCAGGATTGGCCCTGTAAGGAAGGGCTTCTGGAAAGCCCGAGCTCTGGCAAGCGGAGAGCGGGCTTGGTATCCCGTTGACATTGACGCAGGGGCAAGTACTATACTAGGAATGCCTGCCCAAGGCAGTATGCTGGAATTGATAACGTGAAAAAAGGGGGATCGCCTTGCTGCGAAGTCTTACAACGACCGAATTGGATGCCTTGCTGGGGCATGTCAGCAAGGATGAGCATTTTTTGTATTATACCTATTTGACCACGCGGCGTTCCCGTTCGGTTCACTATGGTCATTTTTCAGAGGAAGGCGAGTTGTTGGGCGTGCTGGCCTATTTGCGCGGAATGCCGTTCCATGCGTTCTCGGTGCTGCCGCTCAGCGACAGGTTCGCCATGGATTCGCTAGTGAAGCGGATTCAGGCGGATGCAATGCTCCCGTCAGGAGCGGAAGGAAGCTTCATTTTGAGCGAAGAAGTGAGGCGGCGATTGGAACCGCAATTGCATTCGGTTATCCATTACCGGCCGCTGATGACGATGATGCACCCGGATCCAAGATCGCTGCCGACGTCTAACGGACAGGTCGTCCCGTTGAAGCCGGAGCATAAGGAGAGCATTGTCGAGCGGATGCGGGAATTTCAATCGATTGCCTTTACGGAGGAGGAGCTCCAATATCCATGCGTCGGCATCTTCGAAGACGATGAACTGGTGGCAGTCGGCGGCTACCATGTGTACAGCGCGGAGGCGGCGGAATTGGGGAACATCGGCACCATCGCTTCGCGGCGGGGACGGGGATATGGCGCGAAAATAACGGCGGAACTGGCCCGGACGGCTGCCCGGCTGACCTCATACGTTCTGCTGGAAGTGTTCAATGATAACGAGCCTGCCATCCGCCTCTATCGCTCCCTTGGCTTCGAGCAGGTGAATCAGCTCTATATGACGAGCTTCCGCTTGCCTGTCTTGGCGGAACGTGCTTGACGGACCGCGAATACATCGTCTGGAATGGCGGCCGCGGCCGGAACCGCAAATGATATGATCTAATGCATTGAGGATAGACGGACAATGGGATATACTGGCGTCGGCTCGGCCTGGCTTGCCCCGGCCGTGACCGGTGATTCTTTTCCGATCAAAAGGAGATGAGGCCCATTGCAGAACAAATCCTCCATGAACAAGAGAGTCCTGGCGGCCGGCGCCGTGGTGCTTGTGCTGCTGCTCATATGGCTGGCGGCAAGTCTGGCCGGGACGTCCGTCCGCGAGGAAGGACAGCCGTCCGCATCGTCAGCTTCCCCGGCGGTTCCGGAAGAGGAACTGAATTATGATCGCCAGCCCGTGATGGGAGACCGGAACGCTCCGATCCGCATCGTTGAATTCGGTGATTACAAATGCCCGGCATGCAAACGCTGGACCGAGCTCGTGCTGTCGCAACTGGATGAGGAATTTATCGCAGACGGTACCGCCGCCTTCTACTATATCCATTATCCGTTTCTGGCTCCGGATTCGGAGCTGGCAGCCGTCGCGGGAGAGATACTGTACCATATGGACGAATCCGCGTTCTGGACATACCACAAGCGTATCAATGAGCTTCAGGGCGACAAGAGCGAGGCTTGGGCGAACGAATCGTTCCTTACCCGTCTCGTAGAGCGGGACATTCCGTCTGTCGATGCCGAACAGTTCCGAGCCGATCTGAAGGAGCTGAAGCATCTCGATACGGTAAAGGCCGATATGGAGATTGCCCGCAAGTTCAAGATTGGCGGCACGCCGACGATATTGGTGAACGGGCAAGAGGTCGAGGATATTTCTTACGAGGGGATGCGGGAAGCGATCTTGTCGGAGTTGAGCCGGCAACAAGCCCAGGCATCCAAATAGAGACGGGAAACAGCGGGTTTGCCTGGAGGCGGCCCGTTTTTTATATGAAAATACCCGAATGATCCGGCGCAGCCGGCACTCTGTGCTCGCGGTTGACAACGGCAGGGGGATGGGGTAGTATTCACGTGAGTCAAGATCTTCCTGTTCCCGCGCCCTTCGGCAAGCTGAAGGGTTTGTTTGTCATGCGGGGCAGACGATTCAATACTTAGAAGAGGTACAACGCAATGCTGCGAAAATGGAAGCGACTCGATCCGCTGCTGCTCTGGCTGGTGCTGTGCTTCATGGCGATTAGCACCATCGTCGTCTACAGCGCAACGGTGAATACGAAATATGAAGGTATGCACATGGACAACATCAAGCTGTACGTTGTTCTGTTCATCCCGCTGCTTGTTACCGCCTGGTTCGATTACCGCATCGTCGTCCGTTATTTATCCGTCACCCTGTACGTTATCGGTATCGGATTGCTGCTGCTCGTCATGTTCAAAGGGGTCAACATCAACGGCTCTACGCGCTGGATTGCGATCGGCAGCCAACAATTTCAGCCGTCCGAGTTCATGAAGGTGTTCATTATTTTGCTATTGGCCCGTTTGTTGGGGCGAAGGGAAGGCGAGACGCTGAGATTGCTCCAGGATATCGTGCCGCTTTGCCTTGTCGTGGCGGTTCCGATGTACCTGGTTTATAAGCAGCCTGATCTGGGGACGACCATCGTATTTATATCGATTTTTGTCGCTATGCTGTGGATGGCGAACGTGCGCCTGTCCCATATGATTGTCGGTCTATCCGCAGCTTCCGCCGCCGTCGGAACGATTCTGGTACTGTACTATCACAATCGTGACTTGCTGATCAAGCTGATTAAGCCGCATCAATTTTCCCGCATCGAGGCATTCCTGGATCCGGCGAGCAACCTGGATGGAGGATGGCATGTCATGAATTCGATCCGGGCTATCGGGTCGGGGAGTTTTTCAGGAGACGGTTTTCTGAAAGGGTTTTTCGTGCATAACGGTTATATTCCGTATAGCTATTCGGATTCGATCTTTGTCGTCATCGGGGAAGAGTTTGGGTTTCTCGGCTCCGCCTGCCTGATCCTGCTGTATTTCGCGCTTATTTATCGTATGGTGCTTATTGCGGGCAGCTGCAAAGATTTGGAAGGCGCCTATCTTATTATCGGCATTATTGCGATGTTCACCTTGCAAATATTCGAAAACATCGCGATGCATATCGGGCTGATGCCGCTTACGGGCTTATCGCTGCCGTTCATCAGCTACGGCGGAAGCTCGCTGCTCACCAATATGATATCGATCGGGCTCGTGATGAGCGTCAAGATTCACCAGGAGGAGCCGAACATGCTGGAGTTGTGATCGCTCTGCATGGAAGAAAAAGCTGCCGCAAGGCAGTTTTTTTGATCCTCAATCGTGTCGTAGTACCCATTGCCTCTTAGAAAACGTATCACCTAAACAGTATCCCCGAAGAACAGGAACGCCGTTTCCCTCTTGTTCCACACAAGAATCCTCAGCCCGGACAGTCAAGTAACCGAGCCTGCCTCTTATGTCCAGTATCCCAATAAATCAGGAAAGACAAGCAACAAGTACCCGGCATCGAAAAGTTCAATGAGCAACTAACTTTGTGTCTCAACCATGAAGCAGGAGTTTGGCATGCGCCTGGGATAGCGCGGGTACGATCCCCCGGCGATTCTAGCAGGGTCATCGTAAGGCTGGGTTGGGGAAGTCCTTGACTGAGTGGTAGGGAGACTGAGCGTAACAACATATCGCAAGGAGGGAAATCCTGAGCGGATGGGAGAACGATCAAAAGAGCGCAAAGAGTGCATAAGAGAGCTCGGCTTGAATAGAAATCAAGCTCTTCGCCACGCGATTTCTGCTACGGGACGCTTGACAGCAATGGGATACGCTTATATCATTAAATCGTAAAAATTACGATTAATGGAGGATCTACTACGTATGGCAGAACAGACGAAAGTGCCGGGTACAAACCCAGGCAGACAAGTTCCCGTAACGGTATTGAGCGGCTTCCTCGGTGCCGGGAAGACGACGGTATTGAATCATGTGCTTAACAACCGCCAAGGGCTCAGAGTGGCGGTGATTGTCAACGATATGAGCGAGATTAATATTGATGCCGAGCTGGTGAAGTCGGGCTCCAACCTGTCTCGGACCGAGGAGAAGCTGGTGGAGATGTCGAACGGATGCATTTGCTGCACGCTGCGCGAAGATCTGCTCCGGGAGGTCGAACGGCTGGCGAAGGAAGGCCGATATGATTATATTTTGATTGAGTCGACAGGTATCTCCGAGCCCTTGCCTGTAGCGCAGACGCTTACGTATGCGGACGAAGCGCTAGATATCGATCTTCCCTCCCTCGTTCGGCTGGATTGCCTGGTCACCGTCGTCGATGCGAGCCGGTTCTGGCATGATTTCGCGTCAGGGGAATCGCTGCTCGATCGGAAGCAGCAGGCGGGCGAGGAGGATACCCGGAGCGTCGTCGATCTTCTTATCGATCAGATTGAATGCAGCAACGTCCTGCTGCTGAACAAGTGCGACTCGGTGGAGGAAGAGGAGCTGAAGAAGCTCGAAGACGTGCTGCGGGAGCTTCAGCCGGGGGCGCGTATGATTCGCACCGTGAACGGCCACGTAGATCCGAAGCAAATTCTGAACACGGGATTGTTCGATTTCGAGAGCGCCAGCCATACCGCCGCCTGGATCGCGGAGCGCGAACTCGAAGACCATACCCCGGAGACGGAGGAATACGGCATCTCCTCGTTCGTATACCGGCGTCAGCATCCGTTCCATCCGGAACGGTTGTACCGGTTCATGAATGAATGGCCGGAAGAGATCATCCGGGCCAAAGGCATGATCTGGCTGGCCCCGGCATCGGATATCGCCGTAAGCCTGAGCCAGGCCGGACATTCCATTCAGATCGGGCCGGCCGGCTATTGGCTCGCAGCCGCGACGCCGGAAGAGAGGGAGATGATTCTGGAGGAGGAGCCGGATATGCGGCTGCGCTGGCATGCCCAATGGGGAGACCGGATGAACGAGCTGGTGCTGATCGGAATTGGTCTGGATCGTCCCCGGATAGAGCGCGGGCTGGATGAATGTCTGCTGACCGCTGCCGAGATGGATCAGGATTGGTCGGCACTCGTCAACCCGCTAGCTTGGGTTACGGAAGGGCTCGACGTGTAAAGCGGGCGCCTGCCTTCCGAGCCGAATCATCTGGCCCTGCTCCTCCGCAAATTATCAAGCCGCAGGCGCAATTGGTGAGCACCGCGTGTGCCATGCAATACATGTCCTTCTTACGCATTAGTGAAGCGAGAAAAGTGAAATCAGGGTACCTGTACCTCTCAACAGATGCCGTTCCGTCATAGTATAAATAGACATTACACCAAAGGGATGGAGAGCGATGAAGATCCTGATCGCGAGCTACTGGGGGATCTCGCATGTAGACGGAATAAACACCTGCGTCGAACATTTGAAGACGGGATTGGAACGTCAAGGCCATCAGGTTGATTTTCTGTGCCCAACCCCGGACGAGAGTGGATTCGGCATTTATCCCCATAACAGGGTATTGGAAAAAGAGAAGTTTCTCCCTTTTATCTCCGCGCAGTCCAACCGATACTTCGATGACCATCTGCCCGGGTTGGATCCGTGGATACGGCACTGTGAAGTGGAGCGGTACGGGTTTGAACTGGCTGCTCTGCTTCTGGATATAAGCGAATATGACATCATTCATGCGCAGGATATCGTAACCGCCTATGCCCTATCGCGCATCAAGCCGCTGTCAATGCCTCTCGTGACGACGATTCACGGCTGCCTTGCTCTAGAGTGGTTCCGCGACCTGAAGGTGATGGGGCTGGATGCGCCCGAGCGGGGCCCTGCGCTTTGGGCTTATTCAGCTCTAATGGAACGGCTGGGTGCATGCTGTGCGCGACTGACGATCACGCCTACCCGCTGGCTGCAGGACCTGATGATCCGGGAGTTCGGGGTCCAACCGGACCGGCTGATCGTCTCCCCAAGCGGGATGGACGTCGAAGCCTTCATCCGCAAGATGGGAGCGCCTACCGATTGGGCTCCGCCTCAAGGGAAGAAGGTAATCATCTGTCCGGCGAGGCTCAATGCTGTCAAGGGACATATCTTTTTACTGCAAGCACTGCATTCGTTGAAGGCGATTCGCCAGGATTGGGTCTGCTGGCTTGTGGGAGACGGAGAGGCCGAAGCGGAGCTGCGGGACATGACGGCGTCGCTGGGCCTGTCGGAGCAAGTCTTCTTCCTTGGCAGACGTCAGGATGCTGCCGCTCTGATAAGGCAGGCGGATCTGTTCGTCCTTCCCAGTCTCCAGGATAATCACCCCGTCACGGTCATGGAGGCGCAAATTGCCGGCAAGCTGGTCATCGTATCCAATGCGGGCGGAATTCCAGAGATGGTCCAGCACGGCGCAACGGGCCTTGTATCTCAAGCGGGACGCAGCGAACAGCTTTTGCATCACCTGCAACTGGGGCTCAACAATGACTCCTTCCGGCTGCAAGTGGGCGCGCAGGCGCAGGCATGGGGCCGGGCATATTGGTCGCTGGAGGCGATGACCGGACGGGTCCTCGATATATATCACCGCGCTGCCGGAATGGATGAAGAGGCTCGCCATATCCGGTAACATGTTCAGATTGATGGATGGAGGTGCCGCATACTATGCCAAAGCTGACAAGCACGATCGGCCGCAAAAGAGCAGGAGGGGCCCGTCCGAGGATGACGGCGGGGAAGAAAAGGATGGTGATGCGAGCTAGCGCCAGGCGGAGGCTGCGCCACAAGTCCCGGCGCACGCCAGGCAATCGCGGCTGGCGCCTGGCCATCGGGGAGCGGCTGAAGCGGAGAGTGCCTCCGCTTCAGCCATCGCGCAGCGGGAGAACCGCCCCGGATTCCGCGACTCAGGAGGAAGTCTTGAATGCATCGCTGCCTCCACCCGCTGAAGAAGCGCCATCACCGCCGCCGGCTTCCGAAGCGGCACATAGCGTCCCGGCCCCGGATGCAGAAGCAGAAGCGATTCCGCATCTACCGTCGTCAGAACCTGTCCAGGCCGAGCCGCAGCCGGCGGATGACATGTTGTGGAGCCAATTGCTGAGCAAGGTCCCGATGAGCTACTCGCTCCCCGACGAGGTCGTCGCAGAAGCGCTGCAGCATACATTGGGCGCTGGCATTTACGGCAGGGAAGCCTGGCGAAGGTTGTGGCGCCGCATCCAGCTCCGTTATAATGTTACGTATTCGGATAGAACTTGAACAGGAGCTGAACTGCGTTGACACATACCGTCGGATTTATTTATGCGCATCCGGACGACGAGACGTTCGGATGCGCTTGCCTGATCCGCTCCCTGGCGGATCATGGCGTCTCCGCCGCCCTGCTTACGGCCACGAGCGGAGAGGCGGGGAAGCCAGGCCGGCTTGGCCCGATGACCCGGGACGAGCTGGCAGCCCGGCGGGAGCGGGAATTGGCTGCGGCCGGCGCGATTATGGGCTTGGCGGACATCGAGCTGCTGCGCTATCCGGACGGACAATTGTCATCCGTCCCGCGCAGCGAGCTTGTCGCGAAGATTGCCGCATTCCTCAACAGGCACCGTATTGCGGTCGTCGTCACCTTTCCCGAGGACGGAATCAGCGGGCATCCGGATCATATCGCCATCCATCATGCTGTTAACGAGGCGGTATGGAGCGGGCTCTGCCCGACTGTACAGAAGCTGTACTACAATATGCTACTGATGGGTCCCGAAGCGGGGGCGGGTTCGGCTATCAGCCTGGAGGCCGCACCATATTGGGAGATGAAGGCAGCGGCGCTGCGTGCCCACGAATCTCAAATCTTGTCGGTCGAGCGTGTATTCGGCGACTTGCAGGCACTGCCTGCGAATGAACGGATGCGCGGGGAGTCGTTCGCGCTCGTATGGGAGCGGGGCGTGCATCGCCCGACGGTCCGGGAGCGCTCGCTGCTGGATGGCTTACATGAAGAATGATAGCTTTGGAACGGTGTACGACATGCGCGCTCCTCGGAATCAAGCCGGGGAGTGTCTTTCTTTTTTCAAAGGATCGGCTCTATTTGTGTCCGTTTTGTGATACCATCGTATTCAGGATAGAGTGGATATTCTATTTTATGGAAAAAAGGAGAGTTGATCGCATGCAAGCAAGACCGAAACGTTCTGAAGTGCCGAACGAGAAGACATGGAATTTGAGCGATCTGTTTTCAAGTCAGGAAGCATGGAAAGAAGAATTGATGAAGATTCAAAAGGATGTGGCCGAGGTCACCCGGTATGAAGGAAAGCTGGGCGAGAGCGCAGCTTCGCTGCTTGCCTGTCTCGAGGCGCGGGATGCGCTCGTTGTACGGATGTCACGGGCCCATACATATGCGCATCTGCAGCAGGCTGGTGACGGTACGGATCCGGATAATCAGGCGAACTCCAGCATCGCGGGCGATGTGCTGTCGCAAGTCAATTCGCAATTATCTTTTATCTCGTCCGAGATTTTGGCGCTCCCGGACAGCACGGTGGATCGGTTCCTGGAGGAAGAGCCGAAGCTTGCTGTTTACCGCAAAGGGCTGACCGATCTGCTCGAGACAAAGCCGCATCGCCTGTCCGCGGAGACGGAAGCCGCTTTCGCGTCGTTGGGCGAGCTCTTCGGCGCCCCGCACCGCATCTATCTGCGCAGCAAGCTGTCGGACATGTCATTCGCGGACGTGGAATCAGGAGACGGAACGAAGTGGCCGGTCTCGTTCGCCCTGTACGAAGGCAAGTATGAAATGTCTCCCGATCATACGCTGCGCCGCGCTGCGTACGCCTCCTTTTCGGAGACGCTCAAAGCCTACCAACATACGTTCGCCCAGACGTATGCGACAGAAGTGAAGAAGCAGGTGGTCCTGTCCCGCCTGCGCAAATATAACTCCGTAACGGAGATGCTGCTGCAGCCGCAGGAAGTCACGCTTGAGATGTACCATCATATTTTGGACATTATCCAGGAGCAATTGGCACCTCACATGCGGCGCTACGCCAAGCTGAAGCAGCGCGAGCTCGGGCTCGACAAAATGATGTTCTGCGATCTGAAGGCGCCGCTCGATCCGGAGTACAATCCGCATATCTCGATCGAAGAGGCAGGAAAGCTGATTGCCGAATCGCTGGAGGTGCTCGGTCCGGAATACGGCCAGATTATGAGTGATGCGTTAAATAATCGCTGGATTGATTCCGCCGACAATATCGGCAAATCGACCGGCGCGTTCTGTTCGTCGCCGTATGGGGCGCATCCGTATATCCTCATCTCCTGGGCGGACAATATGCGCGGGGCGTTCACGCTGGCGCATGAGCTGGGCCATGCCGGCCACTTCGCGCTTGCCGGCCGCTACCAGCCGTATGCGACATACCGTCCGGCGATGTACTTCATCGAAGCGCCGTCGACGATGAACGAGATGCTGCTGGCCCAGCACATCATGAAGCAATCGTCGGACAACCGGATGAAGAGATGGGTCATTCAACAAATGTTGAGCACATACTATCATAACTTTGTGACGCATCTGCTCGAAGGGGAGATGCAGCGCCGCGTATATGATCTCGCTTCCGCCAATGAGCCGCTTACCGCGAAGACGCTGTCCGAGCAAAAAGGCGCTGTCCTCGCCAAGTTCTGGGGTGATGCCGTGGAGCTGGATGAGGGCGCTCATCTGACGTGGATGCGTCAACCGCATTACTACATGGGCCTGTATCCATACACGTATTCCGCAGGGTTGACGGTATCCACCGCCGCCGCGCGGATGATCCAGGAGGAAGGCCAGCCGGCCGTCGATCGCTGGCTCCAGGCGCTTAAGGCCGGCGGCACGTTGAAGCCGCTCGACCTTATCAAGATTACCGGCGTCGATATGTCAGGCCCGGCAGCGATCGAGGAAGCCGTCGCTTATGTCGGCACGCTTGTCGATGAACTGGAGAGATTGTCTTAATCGAATTGAGTGATGAACAGAAGCGATGTCTCCCGGCAAGCGGGGGACATCGCTGCTTATTGACAGGGACATACAGAACGCGCCGTTTCATGATGCACTTTCGTCGCCCTAGCTTGCATCCTAGCATCAGGGGAGGAACTTGCTTCGGCTATTGATTTGCCGCCGCGGATAAGTGTACATTAGAACAATGGACAAGTAACAGGATGTGACAAGGAGGAAGACAACATGGCAGAACGCATGCTTGTTTTTGTCGGTTCCTATGCAGACGGCTCCGGCAGCGGGGTCTATGTGTACGAGTTCGACGAACAGAATGAATCGCTGACATTGACAGATGAAGTATCCGGTCTTCGGAATCCAACCTTTGTGAATCTGGATGCGGAAGGCCGCCGGTTATATTCGATTGTGGAAGGCACAAATGGAGAAGGAGGCAAGACAGGGGAGGCGGCCGCTTATGCCATCGATCCGGCGGCAGGCAAGCTGGAACTGTTGAACCGCTCCTTCACGGTCGATGCGCCGACCTGCCATATTCAGCGCGATTCCGGCAGCAACCATATCGTCGTGGCGAGCTATCATGGCGGACGGATCGCGCTCGTTGCGCTGACAACGGACGGCCGCATCGGCGAACAGCTGGACGTTCAGCAGCATGAAGGGCACGGGCCGAATGCCGAGCGGCAGGAGAAGCCGCATCCGCACTCCGTCTTTTTCAGCCCGGACGAGCGGTATCTGTTCGTGCCGGACTTAGGCATCGATCGAATTCGGGCCTATACGATCGACAAGGAACGCAGCAAGCTGCAGTTCCATGGCGAGACAGCCGCTCAACCGGGAGCAGGTCCGCGCCATATGGCTTTCCATCCGAACGGGAAGCTCGCTTTTGTCATCAATGAGCTGGATTCTTCGATTACGTCTTATCATTATGATGCGGATCAGGGGAAGCTGCATCTGATAGCGACAGTGCCGACGCTTCCTCCCGGCTTCAGCGGGGAGAATTCGTGTGCGGAGATTGCGGTATCGGAGGACGGAGCCTATCTGTACGGCTCGAACCGCGGTCACGACAGCATCGCCGTCTATGCGATCGACACGGCGGCAGGAACGTTGACGCTAGTAGAGCATGTGTCTGTCGAAGGGGAGCATCCGCGTCATTTCGCGCTTACACCGGGCGGACGTTACCTGATTGCGGCGAACCGGGATACGAACAATCTGGTTCTGTTCCGCGTGGACAAGGCGACCGGCAAGCTCGCCTTTACCGGGAAGACCGTTGAGGCCTCGAAGCCGGTCTGCGTCAAGCCGGTTATTTTTTACCTGTAGGGTGTTTTGGAAAGCATGTGAATAAGGACAAGGGGCTGTCTAATAAGTCCCCAAAATAAAAAGTTGGGCGAGAAAACGTAAGGTTTTCCGTCCAACTTTTTTTGTTCTTTCGCTTTTGCAGGAACGTAACGAGGCGGATGCCCGCCACCTTCAGTAGATTGTGGGCCAAAGCCACAATCCCAAATTCGGTGTGCACCTTCTCCATCCCTCGCAAGGAGAACCGACGGAACGAGCGATTGCCCTTGATGTGACCAAATACGCTTTCTACCTCGACTTTACGCCGAGCATAGATCGCGGATCTCTCGTCATCCTCAAGGGCTTTTTTGGCCTTTGCTTTTAATTCTTCCCAGATCGTATTCCAGTGTACCTGGCGGTTCCCCTTGGCCTTGGTGCAGCTTGCCTTGAGTGGACAATCACTGCAATCTTCACATTCATAAATTTTGAAGCTTTGCTCCAGGCCAGACGCGTTTTTCTTCGTTTGGTATTTCTTAAAGCGAACGTACTGGCCATTCGGGCAAATAAATCGGTCATCGTGCTCTTCATACGTCCAGTTGGAGGCATGCCGGATGTCCTTCTTGTAGCGACGCGTTTTCTCTTTCATATAACTGCCGTAAGGAATGAGAAAATCAAAGTGTGGCTGTTTTTCTTCCCCCACTGCATACAAGTAATTTTCCTCGCTGCCATAGCCTGCATCAGCAATCACCGTTTTGGGCATCGGCAAAGTAGACGCAGCCAATCGCTCCATATGCGGGATGAAGCAACGCGTGTCGGTGGGACGCTGGTGGATGCTGTAAAATAAAACGAACTGGTTTTCTGTCGCCATTTGCACATTGTAACCCGGTTTCAGCTGACCATTCTTCATGTGGTCTTCCTTCATCCGCATAAACGTGGCGTCCGGTTCTGTTTTGGAGTAGCTGTTGCGATCGCCAAAGCACGCCTTTTGCTGCTCATACTTGGCGAGCCGAGGAAGAAAGTCCTCCCGAATTTGTTTCAGTGGCTGCTTCAGGGCACTGCGCTCTTTGCGTAAGGCCTTCCTCGCTTCGCTGTCGTTTGCCTGAGCCATTTGTTCGGTGAAAACCTCCACCTACGGCACGAAGATCGAAGCTGATGCTAACAAGTATTCTTTTGTGTGGAAAAAATCCACCCTTCACTTCGAAGAGAAGCTCAAGCAAAAGGTGCAGGCGACCCTTGCGCATATTCATACGCTCACGCGGCAAGAAGCCGACGAAAACGCGGCGCAAGCCCCCGATGAACTTCCTGCAAGACTCGAAGAAGCAGCCGCCCTACTGCAAGAAAGATGGCTTCAATCATCTCATCAATGATGCGGGCCACATGATGGTCGGGGATAGTGCCCCCAGATCCAAAATCATGTGCATCTGCTTGTTATCGTAGGCTTTAAAGGTGGGAGCAAGTTTTCGTTTGGAAACCGTTTTTTCTTCCACATCCCCTAGAGGAAGTGTCAATTGCATGGTATACTGTTCAGTAGTAGTCGTCAGATTACGCATAAAAAACCGTCCTTTTTTGAATGATTGTGTGGTAACTTTCATTTTACAGGAAAAGACGGTTTTTTGTGTACATTTTTCATATTCAACTAAAACGGGGCGTCCAGAAGTCAGTTTTCACTGACTTTCTGGACAGCCCCTTGTCGTCTACCACAATTCTAACCATGAAATGGCTGCGCTTGCACTAGTTGTTGCACCGGTAGACTGCGCGGCAAATGTAAAAGTGTCGCCAGGGTTTATCTCGATCTCCAATTCAGACAGAGGGATTTGCGCCGAGCCGGGACTTTGGGCGGCAAAGGTAATCAAGGTTGTGCCGTTCGTTACTGATGTGCCGGACACATCCACGGAGATTACGCTGGTGTTAGGTGAAATATTCGTAAAAGACGGGGTTCCTCCGAGTGTGGCATTTTTTACAATGGTATAAAATATGTTCTGGTTCGCCGTCCCGAGAAGCGATAGAAAGTCGAGCCGAACGCGCACCCGGTTTTGCTTTGATTGGAAGGATGCATTATTTCGTAAGGTAAAAATGGATGTCAAAGAAGTGTCGGTTAATAATTTTGTATTGTTGAAGGAGTTGCGTGTCGTAACTGCGTTTGTAGCCCCATTGCCTTCAATCATCCCGATGGCTGAACTGGTCCGAATGACCATGTTCCAAGCCATTGATATTGAATGGAATAGACATTTCCTTGGGTCGCATTTAAAGCCACGCCGCTGCGCCCGTTTCCGTCAAACGTGTCATTGTTCCAGGCTGACTGCGGAATCCAGTTATCCGTTCCATTTTGCCGCCTCAAGATTCCAAAGGAGCTCCCGTTGTAGCCAAAGAAAAAACCGTCTAGATCATCACCCACCCCCATAAGCTGCGTATCCAGGTGTATATCGAAGAGCATTCACCGTTTCGATTTTTACGGAAGAAGCTGCCGAAGCCGTTGTTTGGATGACGGCCATTGAATTAATGGCATTCGCTGTCCCGCCTCCGGTCAATGTAGTCAAAATGATATCGCTGTTAATATTGTAGTTAAATGTCCAACCCACAACCGGAAGAAGCTCGATCGTGCGTACATCACCGCAGGCTGTGCTCGGCAGCTCGGTACCAACAATTTGGATTATAGACACAACTAGCCCCCTTTTCCTCCTGACTTTTGATTTTATATCCCTTTTCGTTTCTCTTTTACCCGGAGCAAGGCCATGAATAAAGAGAACTTGTCCTATTCTATTCTTGCTTTTTATGAAATGGGAGGGCTTATAGTTTGATAATTAAACACAGTTTACCATTTACCGACCACGTCCCTGCAATGAATAGAACCTGTTGTCGGGACCGTTGCCGAAACGGATCCAGGGCAATTGGGATGGCTCCTACAACGGAGCGAACCCCCAATGGATTGTACCAGAGGGGGTTCTGCAGCCTGCTTATTTACTTTCCGGTTCCTTGATCGTCTCCGGCTCCTTATACTCAACGCCGAACGTATCTACCGTGATTTTCTTAATCTTCTGGTCCTCCACTGGTCGGTCAGTCGCATCCCGGTTCACGTTGGCAATCTCATGAACCGTCTCGATACCGGAAGTCACTTTGCCGAATGCGGCATATTGTCCGTCCAGATGAGGGGCATCCGCATCCATAATGAAGAATTGTGAGCCGGCCGAATCGGGATCCATTGAACGGGCCATCGAGAGAACTCCTTCCGTATGCTGCAGATCGTTGGTTACGCCATTCGATGAGAACTCGCCCTTGATACTATATCCTGGTCCGCCCATTCCTGTTCCTTGCGGATCGCCGCCCTGGATCATGAAGCCGGGAATGACCCGATGGAAGATAAGTCCGTCATAAAAGCCTTTGTTCACTAACGAGATGAAGTTGTTGACGGTGTTCGGAGCGGTGTCCGGATACAATTCCACTTCAATCTTCTTGCCGCTCTCCATCTCAATCGTGACAAGCGGATGCTTGGCGCTGTCTGCGCCGCTCGCGTTGCCGGCTTTGCTGCCGCAGCCCGCGACGACCATCATGGAAATGATGAGCAGGGCCATGAGGGTCAAGCCTGTGCGCTGTCTGTTATTGCGTCTCATGCATTCATTCCTCCTACCTCTTGCTATGAAAATATCTCATACTTTACAGTATGCCATCGAATGGGTGCAAGAGCAAACAGTAGGCCCGTCAGCCGGGGGGAACGGAGTGAGGACATTATTTCGTGGCGACTCTTGCTGCTTTGGCGGGCAAGTTGCAAGCTGCAGGCGGGTGAAGAGAGACGGCGAGACTTATTGGGGTTAAAGGGATATCCGGATGAAATGAGATGAAGTTCGTTGATGAACGGCTATGTCGCGACAGGGTGGTGGTATTCCGTCCCTTTTGTCCATTCTCCCCTCGACTCAGTTTGCAATGCTTTGGAGAAGGGGGAGCGGCAGTATCATGAGTTCAACCTCGAACGTCCACTGGCAGACGGACACGTATCATAAGTGCGCGTCTCTCGCGTAACGCTGAGTTAAGGGGATAATGAGTGAAGGACCGCCCGGCTCATCTGTTGCTGAAGCGATGGGATAGCGAGCAAAAGGAGTGAATAACGACAAGCAGTAAAGGAAACCGCCTGTCAGCGAAACAAAGCCGCAGGTCGGGGCGGAACGGTATGTTCCGGCCCCGAGCCTTGACTATTTCGGCGACAGGCTCGCCTCCGCAGCCGGTGCGTCCGCCTCTCTAGGTTTGTCGTATTGAAGGAATATCCATACGCCGGCAATGAGCAGGACGCAGGCGGATGCCTGGAGCGCCGTCATCATCTCGCCGAGCAGAATCCAGGCCAGCAGGCTGGCTCCGACCGGTTCGCCCAGTACGCTCATGGAGATGGAGGTGGCGCTGACATATTTCAGCAGCCAGTTGAAAAGCATATGACCGAGCACCGTCGGAATGAGCGCCATCAGCAGGAATAAGAGCCACTCGCGTGAAGGGTAGCCGGTCATCGGAAAGCCGGCCCCAATGTTATAGAGGGCAAGAACGGCTCCGGCGACGAAAAAGACGGTAAAATTATATACATAGGATGAGATGCGTTGGCGTAAATCTTGGCCAAGCAGCATATGTACGACGACAGCAACGGTTCCGAGCACGGACAGCAGATCGCCGTACAGCGCTTGTCCCGATAAGCGGAGATCGCCCCAGCCGATCAGCAAGACGCCGAAGATGGCGATAACGATCCCGGCCAAGGCCGCTGGCGTCGTCCGCTGCTTGAACAGCCAGAATGAACCGAGCATGACAAGAATAGGCTCTAAGGACAGGATCATTGTCGAGCTCGCCACGGTCGTATGCCGAAGCGATTCCATCCAGAGCAGGAAATGGATCGCCAGGAACAGGCCGGACATCCCCATGCGCAGCCAGTCCTTGCTGCGAACGGCGCGCCATTCCGCACGATAAGCGAACGCCCAGGGCAGCAGCACGAGATTCGTGAGCAACAGACGATACATGGCAATAATTGAAGCGGGCGCTTCCGACCATTTGACGAAAATGGCGGAAAAGGAGATTGCGATAATTCCGACAATGAGAAGCAGATGAAGATGAGATGATTTTCGGACAGACATCAGTTTATGCACCTCGTAGGTTATTTATCTTGGTTGTCACGATCAGCTAGTATAGCGCATTTGGAAGGAACAATAAAGGGGGGGCGAAAAGAGTTTCGAGCAGGGCGTTTTGGCTGTAAGAAATGAGAAACGAGAGTGTAATCAAATGGAGGTGAGTCCGATGGATGTTCGGGTGGAACGGGACACATTCGGCGAATTGCAGGTTCCTGCGGATAAGCGGTGGGGGGCCCAGACTCAGCGCAGCCTGGAGAACTTCAAAATCGGCGCGGAGAAGATACCGCGCGAAGTTATTTACGCGCTGGCCTTGACTAAGCAATGTGCCGCCCGCGTGAATGGCGAGCTCGGACAGCTGGAGAAGGAGAAGGGCGAGGCGATCGCTGCGGCAGCCCAAGAACTGCTGGACGGCCGGTATGATGATCATTTTCCGCTGGTGGTATGGCAGACGGGAAGCGGCACTCAGACGAATATGAACGTCAATGAGGTGATTGCCCACCGGGCCAATGAGCTGCTGGCCGAACAGGGAAGCGGTATGCGGGTGCATCCGAATGATGATGTCAACCGTTCGCAGAGCTCGAATGATACGTTCCCGACGGCGATGCATATCGCCGCCTTCATCGCGGTGGAGGATCAAGTGCTGCCGATACTGCATCAGCTGAAGAGCACGCTGCTTAACCAATCGAAGCAGTTCCGCGATGTGATCAAGATTGGACGGACGCATTTGCAGGACGCGACGCCCCTTACGCTGGGGCAGGAGATCAGCGGATGGCACCGGATGCTGGAGAAGTGCGAGGAGTACATTATTGAGAGCTCCAGCGCCCTGTTGGAGCTGGCGATTGGCGGAACGGCGGTCGGCACTGGGCTGAACGCGCATTCGAAGTTCGGGCCATTGATGGCCAGGGAGCTGAGCAAGGCGACAGCGCGTGAGTTCATCACGGCCCGGAACAAGTTCCAGTCGCTGACCAGTCATAACGAGATCGTGCATCTCCATGGCGCGTTGAAGGCGTTAGCGGCCGATCTGATGAAGATTGCGAACGATGTGCGCTGGCTGGCAAGCGGTCCGCGATGCGGAATTGGAGAGATTCTCATTCCGGCGAATGAACCGGGGAGCTCGATTATGCCCGGCAAGGTGAATCCGACGCAAGCCGAGGCGCTTACGATGGTTGTCTGTCAGGTGATGGGCAACGATGTCACGATCGGGATGGCGGCTAGCCAGGGCAATTTTGAGTTGAATGTATACAAACCGGTTATTATATACAACTTCCTGCAGTCAGCGAAGCTGCTGGGGGATGCGATGCAATCGTTCCATGACCATTGCGTCGTCGGCATTGAACCGAACCGCAAGGTGATCCAACGCAATCTGGAGCAGTCGTTAATGCTTGTGACTGCGCTTAACCCGCATATCGGCTACGAGAAGGCGGCGGCGATCGCGAAGCTTGCGCACCAGGAGGGGCTGACGCTGAAGGAAGCGGCCCTTCGCACCGGTCTGCTTACGGAGGAGCAGTTCGATGATATCGTGAAGCCGCAATCGATGGTCTGATGAAGTCAGGGAGGGAACTGCCTGATCGTTCCGGCCGATGGGCAAAAGAACATTCAGGCGGTTCTTTTCATAACATTTTGGACGTTCAACCGGCATCGCCTGTGGTATGATGATATCGATAAACGCACCTGGAAGGAATGAGAGAAATGACAGCTCATAAATACATATTGGCCGGTTATGCGGTGGATGGTGTTCTGCCGGAGATTACCCCGGTGGATGCGGCGAGATTGACGCATTTGAATGTGGCGTTCGGCTACGTGAAGGAAGATCGCATAACGGTTGCGCATTTGAAAAATCTTGGCTCGATTGCTCAATTGAAGGAATATAACCCGGGGCTCCAAGTGATTCTGTCGGTTGGCGGCTGGGGCGCCGGCGGGTTCTCCGAGGCAGCGTCCACTGCGGAAGGCCGCCGCAAGTTCGCGGAGTCTGCGGTTGAGATTTTGCGGAACTACCCCTTCGACGGGATCGATCTTGATTGGGAGTATCCATGCTATTCGGAGGCGGGAATTCAATCCAGTCCGGCGGACAAGCAGAATTTCACGCTGCTGCTGCAGGAGACGAGAGAAGCCATCGATAGACAAGGGCGAGCTGATGGCCGTCCCTATTTGCTGACGATTGCCGCCGGAGCCGACCAGTATTACATCGATGGAACCGAGATGGATAAGGTACAATCGTACCTCGATTTCATTCAATTGATGACCTATGATATGCGCGGCGGATTCCAGACTTTGACCGGTCACCACACCAATCTGTATGCATCGACGGGAGACCTGTTCCGCATCAGCGTGGACGCATCGGTTCGTCTCTTCACGAATGCGGGCGTGCCGCGCGAGAAAATCGTCATTGGCGCCGCCTTCTATTCGAGAATGTGGAAGGATGTTCCTGCCGCCAATAACGGCTATCTGCAAATGACCCCGGGATCCGGCGGCTATGGGCCGGATTACTCCCGTCTCGCGGAAGAATATATCAACCGCAACGGCTTCACCCGCTACTGGGATGACGAAGCGAAGGCGCCGTATCTGTTCGACGGCAGCACCTTCATTACGTATGATGACGAAGAGTCGCTGGCGTGCAAGTGCAGCTATATTCAAGAACAGAATCTGAGAGGCATCATGTTCTGGGAGTACAGCTGCGACAAGACGGGTACGCTGCTAAGCGCGATGTACAACGGGTTCAGGGGCTAATCAGGACAATTGAAGGCGCCGGCTCGGCATATGCCGGTCCGGTGTATATCGAGGACAAGGAAAAAGGCAGAGATGCAGCGGCGAATCTAATTGGGTTCGCTGCTGTTTTTGATCTATGGATAAGGGAATGCACCGCGAAGCGAGGAGCCTGGGAGGCGGCATTGAAAGTGGAAAAGGAACATTTTGTCACCATAAGTTCAAATATCGTTCACCTTCCGTTCATAATACGTCCATATTCGTGATCTAAATTATAGCTATACTGGTTGATGAGGGAGAGAAAATGAGGAAGTTTTCAGATCGCATCAACATGACAAATGACGGACGCTGCGTTGCTGATGTTTATTGTTTCCGTTTTCATTTTGCTGGTCGCTATTTTTCTCTTTCTTGCCATTGTCCTGTTCGACAAGCGGCTGTTCGCCAAGAGCTCACGCTCTTGGACGTTAGGAACGAGTCAATTGGATAAGGAGGTCTTTGTGGTGAACAAGAAATTTGCTCTCGCGGCAATAACAATGCTGATGGCTGTCTCGTTGGCTGCCTGCGGCGGAGGGAACAAGGATGCGGGTGCATCCAACAATGAAGGATCGGCTCCGGCAGCATCTTCCGGCGATGTGCAGGCGGTAACGCTGAAGGCCAAAAACTTCGAATTCGATCAGACCGAGATTCGGGTCAAGAAGGGTCAGACCGTCAAGCTTACATTCGAGAACGAGCAAGGCATTCATGGCGTGGAGATCCCGGATTTGAACGTGAAGCTCGATCAGCCGGGCACAACCGAATTCGTGGCTGACAAAGAAGGAACATACGAGTTCAAATGCTCGATTATGTGCGGCTCCGGCCATAACGATATGGTCGGCAAAATTATCGTCGAGTAATCGGAATCCGGATGAATGGTTCAACACAACGCATGGCCTGTCTGCGGGGAGGCTGTGCGTTTCTTTGTTGGATGCCGCTGTCATCGCCTAAGGAGGGAATATGTTGTCTCGGAAAAAAGGCTGGATTGCCGTCATTGCGGCCGCGATTGTTATTGGGGCGCTCTTCGTCGTTCCGGTGACGCTTCATCCTCCGGCTTCAACCCGGATTATCTTGGAACATACCTATCAGACGTATATTACGCCTCCGTGCTACGACCGGGCGGAAGTCACCAACAATTTGGCGGAGGGCGCTCTCAAGCACTTGAAGGATTACCCGTCCTACTCGCCTGAATCAGCATGCACCCGAGATTCGCTGGAGCCGCAGAAGGCTACGGCCATCGTCTGGCTGGGTCAGATGATGGGCATCGTCAAGGGGCCATGGGATTGGTAAGCCATCATATGAAGCGAAAGCTTCCGATAGAGAACAAAGCAGCTCCTGTGAGCTGCTTTGTCCGATCATCGGCTCCTGCCGCTATGAAGCGGGTTGAGCGGTAGTATTTCGCCAGCTCCACACTTGGCCGTTCCCTGCCGGACGCGGTGGAAGCTAGTCGATCTTGGCGCCATGGGAGCGGGCGAAGGCGACGGCTTGTCCGCTATCAAGACGCACGCCCTGAATATCGAGCCCTTTCCAATTAATCCCCTCGAGATTGGCTCCGCGCAGATCGGCGCCTTTCCAGGATACCTTCGTCAGCATCGCGTGCGTAAGATCGGCGTCCCGCAAATCCGCTTTATCGAGCCGGCATTCCGACAAGTCGGCCTCGATCAGCCGCACGCCGCGCAGCTTCTGCTTGGTGAGATTCGCATGCCGCATATGGGTGTACGACCAATCGCCCCCGACTATCGTAATTCCGTCCCAGTTCGCATTGGCGAAATCGGTGCCGACCATTTTGCATTCCTCGAACTTGGAGGCGAACAGATTGACGCTGGCGAAGCGGCAGTTGGTGAATGCGCTGCGCGTATGAATGGAACCGTTCAGATTGGAGCCTGTAAAGTCGCAATCGATGAACTGGCAGCCCGAAGTCCATGCTTCCTCCATGCCGGTGCTGCGGAAGCGGCAGTTGGTGAAGACGCAGTTCCGCAGCTCGCCGTCCCGCAGATCAGCATGGCTGAAATCAACGCCTTCATAGTGCTGGTCAACATATTGATACATCGCAATGAAGCCTCCAATAACTGTTTGCCTGAAGCGAAATTTTCTACGGACAAGTTCGTTGCTAACCTGATTATTATTCATCGTACCAAGATTGCCGCCATCAGGCAATGCGATATCGTTCCGTGTTACCGTTACAAATTCGGGCTAGCTCGCCGGCTGCCCCCATCATACTCGGCCTGCTTACAACCGAAGCTTGAACGACTTGCCCCAGAGCGGGTACAGCCATTTGACGCCGCGCGGCGTGAGCGTATCCGCGATGAGATGGGACATATACCCGGCCGTGGCGACAGCGGCGATCCCGTCTAACTCCAGCTCATGCTCAAGTCCCAATCCTATGTAACCCCAAGCACAGGCAGCCCATACCGTATGCGTCAGCCCCCGATGGCGGAGCCAGGGAGCGATCGTGATGAACAGCCCGAGTCCGGTGAGCCAATACCGGTCCGATGTCCAGCCGGAATAAATAAGTGCGCAGCCTACCAAGCTGACCAGGCCATTGCGAATGGCTCCTTCCTTGGCGATAAAGCCGGTAAGCAGAAGAACGACGGAGATGATGGTCCATTCCCGGTACTCGATTCCATACACGGCATACAGAATCAGGACGGCCGAGACAAGCAGCCCTCCGGTCCATGTCAGCAGCTCATGAAGCAGCTTCGACAGCTTGCCCAGCTTGCTGCTAAGCAGCGAGGGGCCGTCCAGATCCGCGCTTAAAGCGGAGAAGGCCGAGACCGCGACATACAGGGCGGCATGCTTCCAGCTGAACGGATAATAGATTGCCGCAGCCGTGCCGATTGCGGTTCCGATAGCAAGATGTGTTGAGCCTTTCATGATAACCTCCTCTGATTCCCTTGCAAACATATGTTTGCGTACCCCTGATTATACTTGCTTTCGTTCCTTGGGGCAACCAGCAGCGGACCGAATTGCCGCTTCTGGACAAGGTATAAAAAGCAGGGAGGGTTTGGACATTATGAAAAGGCTGGAAACTTGGAATGGAGGGTCGACATGAGAGCGGTTACGTACCAGGGTCCGAAAAAGGTCGAAGTGAAGCAGGTGGAAGACCCGCGCATCGAGAAACCGGACGATATCGTGATTCGTATAACGTCGACAGCGATTTGAGGATCGGATCTGCATTTGTATCAAGGCAATATTCCACTGCCTGACGGATATATTATCGGCCATGAGCCGATGGGCATCGTGGAAGAAACTACAATTTCGACATGGCCGTGGAGTCGGGCTGGTATCCGGAAGCGAGCAATCAGGACGTGCTGACTGCCCTTGCCGCTAAAACGGCCGCCACAGCAAAATAAGCAACAAGCAAGCCACCTGTCCGTATACCGGGAAGGTGGCTTCTCTTATGTCCGGCAAGCCGGCCAATAATTCAGATTTAGAACATATCATAAAAAAACGGCTGAAGACGGGGAAGGAGCCGCTCCAGCTTCGCGACCGCGGCTTCGGTACCGTGGAGCATGCCAAGCTGATGCAGCTCGTCCGGCCTCCGGTAACCGAAAAGAAGCGTAGTCAGCGCAAGGATAGACAACCGCAGTTCATTATCCGCGACGACATCGGGTTTTGTATGGCGGGCGATGACTTTCATGTCGCCGTCCTGCAGCGAGACGCTGATATTGTTCCACTCCGCGTGCGGATCATCGATATGGAGGATAAGTGCCTCGTCCACGCTCTGCCACTGGAACGGATAGCGGGCAAGGAACGCCTCGGCGTCGACGATGCGTCCCATCACAAGCGGTGTCGCATCTCTCGTAATGCGCGGGTTGCGCAGGGCGAAGTTCAACGGCTCGTCCGGAGCGGCCCACAGTTCCACCTGCTCGACCATCGAATCATGCTGGCAGATGAAATTCCACAGCCCGATGCGGGCCTCTCCGTTCAGCGGAACGAATTCCTTCACCTTCATCCGCGACTCCTTCACTTCATACAGTATATAGCCTTGCGGCTTCTGGCCTTCGTCATAGTAGACGGCGGCGAACATATTCCCGTAGACCGCATGCAGCCATCGGTCGGTGGTGCGCTTCAGCATGCCTGCATGCCGCCGGGCAAATTGATCGTACACCTGCTCCAGATCGGCGGAATGGTTCGCTTTCGAGTAGCGGCGTATGATGCCGTTGGGTGCAGGCTGCAGCGGGACGAGATCCGATTTGGCATAGACGCTGCGGCAGTAATCAGTGATCAGCTCCCAGCCATATTTGCGGTAAAAGGACACGGAGAACGGATGCAGCATGGATACGGTCTGCCCATCCTCCTTCATAACGGCAAGCAGATGAGTCAGCAGCCCTTTGACATAACCTTGACGGCGGTATTCGGGATAGGTGGCAACGCTGCCGATGCCGCCCATGCGGAGCGGCTCGCCTTCCAGATAGATCTCGAAGGGGATGAGATGCGCCTTGGCGGCCACCTCGCCGTCCTCCACGACGCCGAAGATGCGAAGATGATTAAGCCGCTCGAATCTCGATTCCCGTTCCTGCTCCGGTACCTGATATTGAAATGCGTATTCTGACAGACGGAGCGCTTCTGGGAAATGAGCTTCGGTCAATTGAATGATGTTCATCGAATCTCCTCCTTGTCATTCCATTATGATCCAGGACGTGGCAGGAAGCAAGCGGTTCCGGTATTCCGGCACCGCAAAAAAAGGAGCCTTCCGAATCGGTTCGGACAGGCTCCTTTGTTCCTCTTCTATGTGCCGGGATCAGGCTTGCTTCGACATCGAATACGGAAGCGCCGCCTCATCGTAGTTGTCTGCGCCAGACGCGTCGGTCATCTCGAAGGAGAGCGTGCCGCCGGCTTTGACCTGGTCGTGCGTTACATACAGCTTCTCGACCGGAGCACCGTTCAACTGGACGCCGGCCACGTATTTGTTGACATCCGAGTTGTTCCCGGCCTCGATGACGAGCTGCGTGCCGTCTTCGAGATGAACGGTCATCCGCTGGAACAGCGGCGTGCCGAGCACATATTCCGGCACCCCCGGGCTGAGCGGATAGAAGCCCATCGCGCCGAAGACGTACCAGCCGGACAAGCTGCCGTTGTCCTCGTCGCCGGGAAGTCCGTCCGGGCGGGCGCTGAACAGCTCATCCATCGTCTTGCGCACCCAATGCTGCGTCAAGGACGGATAGCCGAGCGCCGCATAGATGTACGGGAAGTGGAAGCTAGGCTGATTGCTGATGGCGAACTGGCCGAAATCGATCGCCGCCATCTCCGACATCTCGTGAATCTCGAAGCCGTACGAGCCGACCTTGAACTCCGGCTTCGCCGCGAACAGCGCATCGAGCTGGCGCTTGCACGCTTCGCGTCCGCCCATCAGGTCGGCCAGACCGCGCAGATCGTGCTGGACCGCCCAGCTGCTCTGGTAAGCGCCGCCCTCGGTATACGGTCCGCCCCACATCGTCGGATCGAACGGCTCCAGCCAGCTGCCATCCTGAAGCTTGCCGCGCATGAAGCCGACGGACGGATCGAACAGGTGCGCATAGTTCTTCGCGCGCTCCATGAGCTGTGCGTATTCCTCCTCGCGGCCAAGATGCTTCGCGATCTGGGCGATGCAGAAGTCGCCGTACACGTAATCGAGCGTATTGCACACGCTCTCGTGCGTATGGATGTCGGCAGGCATATAGTTGTATTTCAAATATTCGCCCATGCCTTTGCGCCCGTAGCGATTGTCACTGGATACAGTCATCGCATGCTTGAGCAAGCCTTCGAACGCCGTCTCGACGTCGAAGCCGGTATTGCCCTTGACGACGGCATCGGCGAAGGACACGTCGATGAGCGTGCCAGGCATCATGCTCCGTTCGCCGGGAGATGCCCACTTCGGCATCCAGCCGGCTTCCTTGTAGGCATTGACCCAGCCCTGCATCATCTCGTTCACGAACGAAGGATAGAGCAGGTTATAGAGCGGGAACGAGGTGCGGTACGTATCCCAGAAGCCGATGTCTGCGAAGAGCGGCCCTTCTTCGATCTTGCCGTTGTACGGGCTGTAATGAATCTGCTTCCCGTTCGCATCATATTCATGGATCGCATGCGGATACAGGCTGGTCCGGTACAAGCAGGTATAGAACGTATCGAGACGTTCCGTATCTTCGCTCTCGGCTTCAATGACGCGAAGCTGCTTCTCCCATGTCTCGGCCGCCAGGCTTCTGACTTCGTCGAAGGAGCGGCCGCCGATTTCGCGCTCCAGGTTGATGCGCGCCTGCTCCTCGCTGATGAACGAGGTGCTCACGCGGACATGTACGGTTCCGTGCTCGGGAACGTCGAGCCCGACATACGCGCCGATACGCTCGCCCGTCGCAGACAGGCTGCCGATCGCCTTGTATTCCTGATCGGACAAGCCGCTGGCATCGGCCAGGACCGGACAATCAAATGTCATGACGAAGTGCATGCGGTAGTTGTCCGGCGTGCCTCCGGCCTTGGCCGTCGTATAGCCGCTCAGCGTTCGCTTGTCCGGATCAATCGTCATCGACGCTTCGCCAGGGAACGTCGACAGGATGAAGCGCGCGCCGTCGCGGCGGTCGAACGTCAGCCGGATGCTGGCGCAGCGCGCGGTTGGAGTCAGCTCCATTGCCGTCTCGTAGCGGAGCAGGCGAACCTTGAAGTAGTCCGGCTTCACGACCATGTCCTGACGGCGGAACGAGGAAGAGCGCTCCGGCGCCCATACTTTGAGCGGGCCGGTCTGCGGCATCATCGTCATATGGCCGTAGTCGCCGATCCAAGGGCTTGGCTGGTGAGTGAGCCGGATCCCTTCCAGCCGGTTATGATGCGGGCTGAAGTACCAGCCGCCTGCGGCTTCATTCGTTTGCGGGCTCCAGGCGTTCATGCCCCAAGGCATCGAGACGAGCGGCAGCGTATTCCCGTTCGAATACGGGTAGACCGAGTCTGTGCCTTGCAGCGGATGGACATGCTTGAGTAAGCTCATATATATTCGCTCCTTCGGAATGAATGTTATATTAAATATGGCTATCATATTTATTGTAGAGCGAAATGTTATAAATCACCTATCATTATTTTATAACATCTCTCATTTTTAATGATAAAATGGGCTTAATGCGATCTTCGCACACATTCGGGTGAAAAGAGGGATCGGGATGTTCCCGGATAATCTGCATGGCGACGAGGAAATTCATGGCGAATTTCCGTTCACGTTGAAGATACATCGGCTGAAAGGCACCGTGCCGGCTCATGTCCATCATTTTATTGAGTATACGTATGCGATCCAGGGGAGAGGGACGGAGCGGATCAATGGCGTCGAGAAGGAGCTGGCTCCCGGCACCTTCACTTTACTGTTTCCCCATCAGGTGCACGAAATAGACATTCCACCCGGGGAGGAGCTCATTCTCTATGTCGGGGCGATCGGGCTGAAGGCGTTTTTCGGCGCGGGGGATTCGTTCCTGACCTTGCACCGTCTGCTGAAGGATGCGGAGAATGAAGACAACTCGACCTACAAGCTGGACGACGCCACCGCGGTTGAGATGCTCCCGCTGCTGCATCAGATGTATGACGAGATTCGGGAGGAGAAGCCGTGGAGCCGCACCATGTTCCTGGCGAAGCTGACCCAGCTGTTCGTCCTGTTCGAGCGCTACCGTCTGGATCGGTTGGAGCGCTGCCAGGAGGGCTACTCGGGCATGCAGCGCCGGGGGATGTGGGAAGTGATCCACTATGTATATCAAAATTTCAAGGAAGACATCACCTTGGAAATGCTGGCCGAGCGCTTCAGTTACAGCGTGCCGTATATTAGCGCCGCCTTCAAGCAGGCAGTCGGCGAAAATTATTATTCCTTCCTCGAGCGGAACCGGACTGCCCATGCGTGCAATCTGCTGATCGGCACCGATATGAAGATTACCGATGTCGCTTATGAGGCCGGCTTCAAATCGTATCCGACCTTCGTGCGCGTCTTCCAGACCCGGATGGGCATGTCTCCGACCGCCTACCGCAAGCGCGAATATATCGCGCTGACATGACGGCGGCGGGTATGCAAGGTACTGTTTTTTAACTTAATTGTTGATATTCTTCGAATGAAAAAGCGTATTCGAGTTAAATATCGAGTACGCTTTTTTCAAGTGGCGAATAATTGAAGTTGCTTCTTCATCATTTCCTTAAAATCGTGTTTCTCCCAAAGCGTTAACACTTCTTCTATTCCTAATCGTTCTACTAAATTAACGACAACTCTGTAACCAAGATAATATCCTAATCGCATATACGTAAAGTGATTGCCGCCGTTTATCGAAAACCACTCCTTAAAAAATGGTCCGTACTCTATTCCATTTTCTACATCCTCCAAAAACTTATGGGCAATCCTTGATTCATTTTCTTGCGCGAACAGTATCCATTTTTTATCTTCTTCAAATGCAAAATATTCATCTAAATCTGCTTGAACTATTTTTGTAGATAAATAAGTTGCAATTCCTTCTTGCAAAAGCCAAGTGTGCGGATTGATCCAATCTACTTTATCCCAAGAAATTTGATTTATATCGTTATATAAATGATGTGCTGCATGACCGAATTCATGAGCAATGATAAGTTGGATATATTTTTCATGATATGGTAACTTTTCTAGACAAAAAGCGACTTCGGGATTGTACTGGCGATATGTATAAGCATTACTGCCATATAACCCTACAAGTAAATGTACATCTTTTGTGAATGTAATAGGAAATATGGATTCGTAAGCATTTGTTATTTTAGGAATGTTTTCCATAAATAAATCCCGCATCGGCAAAATATCCTGTAATTTTGCAGGATGTAATTCGATTGCCTTTTGCTTTTTTTCTTCAACATGTAAACAGTGATAGTTAAAATATTCCTTATAATCGTTTTCATATTTGCTGTAGTAATCATTCAAATACTCTATAGTTGCTTCATAGTTTTTTACAAATGGCTCTGCCACATCGATTATTTTCATGATTATTTTTCCCCCTTTAGTACATTTCCTGTCCTTTTCTTAACTACTTTATTTCTTCTTTCATTACCGATTCTTATTCTGCAATATTACCAAAAACCTTGCAAAAACTCCGTTTTTCTCAATGGAATCGATTCAACTTTTGATCTCATTGATAATCTCAAAAAACAATGAGAGGCCAGTCCGGATGCCATCAAAAGGGGGATTCGCGATACGCAACCGGATTGTGCAATGAAGAAGCCTGCATCGGCTGGTATCCCACCAGGGTTTGCAGGCTTCGCTGTCGGCAAGGTTAAGAGTCTTGCCGTGTACGGTTGTGGATTACACTTTTAATCGCATCTATGACTAAGTCCGGCTCATCATGCATGACCATATGGCCGCTTCTTTCCGCTACAATCAGCTCGCTGTCGGTGGAGAGCTGCAGCATGTCCCGCTGCTGCGCTTGCCAAATGTCTTCCAGCTGTCTGCTGGCTTCGGCCGACATCCCGAATGCGGTGGCGTCGTTCGGGATCCCGTGTGTAATGATTTTTACGGGAAGGGAATCAAGGCGCTGGTTCCGAATGGCTTCTTCGACCTTCGCCAATTGCCGATCTTCCTCTTCCGCTGTATCCAGGAAGCTGGACGAAGCCTCCACATTGACGAAGAAGGTTCTTTCTTTTTCCGGCATTTGGGCTAACAACGAATTTTGAAATAGTCGGAGACCGCCGGACATTTTCAATAGCTTGATGACCGCTTTGGAGGGCATTCCCGCCGTAGCCGAGTCAAATCCTTCGTTCTCAAAAATCGGATCGGTCTCCCTCGAATAGTTCTCGGGTCTGGCATCCAGCAAGATCAGCCCTTCCACCTCATCCTTATACTTCTCGGCGAATAATCGGGAATACATCCCGCCCACGGAATGACCCACCAGAATGTAAGGGCCGTGGATTCCTTCCTGTTCCAATGCGCTATGCAGCTCCTGCACAATGTTGTCTCCGGAACGTTCGGTGGGCGCTGCATCACTCCAGGCATAACCGGCACGATCATACCGTACGACCGTAGCGAATTCAGCCAGCTTCTCCGGAATGTCTCTCCAGATTAAGCTGGATTCCCTGCTGCCCGCCTCGAGCAAAATCACAGGCGACCCGGAGCCGATCTTATTCACATGCAAGCGAAATCCGCCAACATCAACAAGCTTGCCAGGAGGGGCATAGTTTTTCTTAGCTTGTTGGGCGGATACATATTCATATACAAATCCGGAACCGATCAAAAGCGCCACGCAACATATAAAAACGAGCAGTATCTTGGTCCAAGATCTCTTTTTTCTATTTCTGACTTTTACAACGGGTTGATTCATGTCGCGACAATTCCTCCAATAGATCGTATAGTTGAGTAAGTATTTATTGTATCCATTGTTCCAATATTAACCAATGGGCTAACGGCTTGTCTGCTACTAGACTTAAGTCCAGTGAGAATGGTTGACTTGTTCCTTGAATCGTTATGAAGGGAACGGTTCATTTTGAGCTGAATTGTTGCTGCTTGAGTACTCAAAAACGCTTGGACAATAATCCAAGCATTTTCGAGTTATATTTATTTTCTTTAGCTGCCAGATTGTCTATTATAGTTCCGCAAAATCATGCCATTGGTCTTCCTCATTCTGAATTGGTCATAATAAGGAACTAAGTCGTCGTCACAGCATAAATCAATCATATAGATGTCATCCAATTCTGTTCGCATCCGAGTTACTAATTCCTTGCCTATGCCTTTATTTTTGTACGCTGGCAACACTTCAAGCAATGGAATGTAGGCAGACAGAATTCCGTCACTTATCGCTGTAATAAATCCAACCACTCGATTCGCAGTCTCATCAACCGCAAGAATCACTTTACTGCTTTGCTTCAGTAGTCTTAAGTGAGTGTCTGGAGCCGGCGGATTCGGCCAATCCACGAAAAATCCTTGTAACATACCGGAAGTAATCCCATCGAGTGAATTCTTGTATATCATAGATATCATCTCCTAATTCGTATGAATTGATTAGACAGATGATGTATATCAAAAGTAAAGTAACAATATATGACCTCCAAGCATGCTGCTATTTCACTTACATTTCAAAATTTCTTCTCTGTGTGAAGAATGCATGTTCACTGCTTATTTCATTAAATTATACACGTATTTCACTGCTCTGGTCGCGATAGTCAGATATCCCATTCTCCCTTTCTTGCTTTTTCGATCGTTGCGGATGAGGCGGGCAGCGTCCACTCGTTGCCGGACTCGACATTGTGATTCCAGGCCGAGCGATTATGTTCCAAAATATCCATGAAAACCTACACTTCCTTCCTGAACGAACACCGCCGTTCGACATATTGTTCATTTCATGCTTGTGTATTAGTATAGGGGAAAAGTGGAAAACGGACAATGAAGTGACGGTGTTGTGGAGTCAAGCCAATGATAAGGCATATATAAATCGATAAGGTGAGGAAACGATGGAGAAGCAGAAGTTAATTCAAATTTTCGACAGGCAGGCGAACCAGTACGATAAGAAAAGAGAAGGCCCGAAAGTAAAGCAATGGCGGCAGCAGCTTCTAAGCGATGCGAAGGGCGAAGTGCTTGAGCTGGCCGTAGGGGCAGGCGCGAATTTCCCATTTTATCCTCCCGGCGTACAGGTTACGGCAGCCGACTTCAGCCCGGCGATGCTGGAGAAGGCGCAGCGGGCCGCCAGGGAGCATCGACTTGATGCCCGATTTATGTGTGCGGATATTGAAGAGTTGGACTTCGCTGCGTATTCATTCGATACGGTCGTGTCCACGTTATCGATGTGCAGTTATGACCAGCCGCGCATGGTGCTGGAGAAAATGAAGCGGTGGTGCAGACCCGATGGCTCGATTCTGCTCATGGAGCATGGCATCAGTTCCTATCGTGTATTATCCGCCGTTCAGAAGGCATTGAATCCGTTGCTGTACCGGGCATATGGATGTCATCATACCAGAGATATTCAGGAGCTGGTGCGTGAAGCGGGCCTTGAGATCCTCAAAGCGGAAAGCTATTGGCTTGATATGGTCCAACTGGTCTGGGCACGGCCCGGAGCGCTGGGGGGAACAGGGGGATGATCAGCGGAGTCGGGGTTCATCCCGATTATCTGTGGATATGGAGGAACGATTATGAGCACGGAACCGGAAATTGTCGTGTTGCCCCAACATTCACCATCCGGGCTGGCCTATCGCATCTATCCCGAGCCCGATGGCACGATCTATTACGAATCCGACCTAATATATACAGATATCGTAGAAATACTCTTTGATTACTGTCAGATCGGGGAAGCCATTATCATGGAGGAAGGCTGGCAGTTCTTGATTCGGCAGCATGGCACTCCGTCTTTATTCGATATGAATGCAAAGAGCGGTTGGTTTGACTGCGAAAATCAGGCTGGTGGAAAACCCCTGTTTTATACGAAGGGGTGGAGATGTCCATTTGCCTAAGTGCGTCGGATCCTGGGGGGCATCATCGCCTTCAAGAGACATCATTGCCTTCAGGAGGCATCGTTGCCTTCAGGGGTTTGAACATGTGGAGGGAATTGCTGCTATTTTACAGGAATTTCGGCTCAATGAGTCCACATCCCGAGGAATTGCTGCACAGCTACATCATTTTAGGCCCTTTTGCTTTAAGCCGAAGCGAAAGGGTGAAGTTCCTGCAGTTCTGCAGGATTCCCTTTCTGGTAAAGTCGTCCATACCGAATTGCTGTATTTGCGCAGGATTTCGCTTACTGAATAGGTGTAGAAATCGTGCCGTTTGTCAGATTTCGCTTACCGAATAGGTGTGTCTGGAGAAATCGTGCGGTTTTGCGGATTGGTGCAGTGAATGCAGAAGAATTCGTTGCCTGGATCCAAGCGTATAGGGAAGACGCCAGCAAAGCGGGAGGGTAAGGCGATGCGAAGGTACAAAACGAAAGTAGGACAGCAGCTAATCTATGAATCCTATGAGAGGCTGCTGGCTTCCTGGAATGTGGCTTGGGCAGAGCAGGATATTATGACGACCTATGGAACGACCCATGTCATTACGGCGGGTTCACCTGCCGATCCCGTGTTATTATTGCTCCATGGAACGGCCGATAATTCAGCAATGATGTGGGTATACAACATTGAGCAGCTGTCCGAGAGATTCTATGTTATCGCGATAGACGCGATTGGCGGTTCCGGCAAGAGCGAGCCGAATGAACGATATGCCAATGAATTCGATCAGACGGCATGGCTTGACGAGTTGCTGGATGCCATGAACCATTGGCATTATCTGCTCAAGCATTTCAATAACAAATCGATGATGAAGCATGCCATCACGATCTTTACCGATGAGCAGTTGGAATCGATCCGCGGGAAAGCGCTATTTCTTATCGGAGAACAAGATATATTGAGCAATTATCCTAAGGCGATTCGAAAGCTGGAGCAGATTCGTCTGAACTACAAAATCATAAGGCATGCGGGCCATGCCATAAATCACGAGCAGCCGGAAAAAGTCAATCGGGAGCTTATCGAATACTTGCTGGCATAGTGCTAATCATGGGGATAAGCTGGCGCAACGGTTTTTCCCTGTATGTCCTCGGAAGAGAAAGGAGACTGATGGTGAAGCAGAGCGATAACAGCCGCTTTCGCATCATAGCGATCAACGAAGCGATTCAGGAGCAGGCCATAGCGATTATTTTAGAAGGCTTGGAGGAACGATTCGGCTTCCTGGATCGAACCTTGAATCCCGACTTGCGGGATATTCAACGCCATTACATAGACAAAGGGTATATGTTCCTCGTCGGCATGCTCGATGCGGAACCGATTGGCACCGGCGCATTAGTAGAAGAGACAGAAGACACCGGACGGATCGTCCGCATGTCCGTCTCCAAGCCTTATCGAAGACATGGATATGCCCATATGATCCTGTCTGAACTGGAACGGAAGGCAGTGGAGCAAGGAATGAGGCGCCTCGTTCTGGAGACGAATAAAGAATGGCAAAGCGCGGTCCAATTCTATGAAGCGAATGGCTTTGAGCAATATGCGATAGATGATAGACGAACCCATATGGAGAAATGGATATAAGGAAATTCAATGAAGCATGATGGGGAGCAGGGAGGTTCGTCATGAAGAATTCGAACCAGCCAAGCGATGCGGAGGAACGCCCTTAGACGGGAGATTCGGCATTGGATGAAGAGGAGGCCCGGATGCCGATCGGCATGGTACCCGGCCCCCTTGAATGAATCTCGTTGAACCGCTGTTAAATGAACTTATATTTTCGCATCCATTGTTCGAGAAGCTTGAGGAACTCTGCGTCGATTGGATCGGTGATCGTTTTTTTATATTCCTTTACTAGCCCTAGCATGGTATGGGGCTTGTCATATTTTCGCAGGATATGATTCATCTGCGGCACGATATGCCATTCCGTCTCGCCCTTGGCGGCTTCTGCGAACATTTTTGCGTGCTCCGGCGGAGCTTGAATATCGTTCGAGCCCGTGATGGCCAAAAGGGGACAGGATACTTTCTTCACGTATTCCGCAAGGTTCAGAGCGGCATGTTCTTGAAACCATTTGGCGCAAAATTTGGCGCCTTTAAATTGCAAGGTTGGCGTTGCGGAGGAAAGCGCCATTTCCATAAAAGCGGCACTTTGCTTTCTGGTTCTCCCCGGCACATTGAACAAACGGAACAGCAAGCCCTTGATTCCTTTTGCGCACTCCATTTCTTGCAGCGCCTGTGCCGATTGACGCGGCATGGTGTCATGCACCAAATTATCGAAGGCGCCGGCGATCAGCATCAGCCCCTGCACCGGCTGGCTCGCCTGCACGACAGGGGCGATTATCGCTCCTTCGCTATGTCCCAATATGACAATTCGATTCGGATCGATTTCTGGCCGGGACTGCAGGAAGCGGACGCAAGCCGTGCTGTCCTCCACCAGATCCCAGAACCCGGTGTCATAAAAATTCCCTCCGCTCGCATGCGTACCGCGCTTGTCGTAGCGCAGCGTTACCAGTCCCATTTTTCCCAACGCATCCGCCAGGTCTTTATAAATATTCATGTTGAGGCCGCCGCCGTTGCCGTTCCGATCGCTCTCTCCCGTCCCGGAAATGAGTAAAATCGCGGGGGCAGGTTGAACCGCGGCACGCGGCACCGACAATGTTCCGGCCACAGGATAAGCGCTGTCAATCGTTACCTCGATTTCACTACAATGTGCGTTCATGCCGTCTATTCTCCCTCGCTTTTATTTTCCGCTTCCGGAATGATGACGAGCGAAAGCGTTCGGCGCCGTCTCCCCGGAGCGGGGCCGTGCTGCATTGCTTTTTGCAGTGCTTCCTGAAAAGGAACGATCACTTCTGCGAATTCATCGTCACTCAAATAGAGGGAGCATTGGCGGTAACCGACGCCGTCTTGAGCCATATTGATATCGGGTTGTTCTAAATATTGAGAAAAATCATGAAGCAGACTGGAAACGAACGTCGTGAAATATCGCATATGGTCATCTTTTGTTATATTTTCAAGGTCAGCTTCGGTTAAGTTCACTCCTTCCTCAGATAATGCGTATACCTTCTCGACTACGCCGCGAACTTGATATTGATCGACGACAATCAGCACCTCTGCTTCGGCCAATTTATGGAGATGACGATAAAGCGTAGCCTGCGGAACTTCGGGCAGCAGCTCGTGCAATTGCAAAGCGGTGGCTCGTTGTTGACGCATGACATTAAGAATGATCTTCATCCTTACCGGATGCAGGAGCAAATCGGCTTTATTCTTTTTCAAATGGATTACCGCCTATCATTCATTGTTATCAAAAATTATTACATTCTCAAATATGATAATATAATTCGGCTCAAGGGATGTCAAGCAGACGGTGTCATTCGATTAGCTGGAAAAACAGTTGAAACTCCATTATGATCGATCGGTAAGCAAGTTCGGGGGCGTTTACACATGAGCAATTAGGAAGAAAATGGCAGAGACAGGAGGGGCAATTGCTTGGGCTTTCAGTTAGATGATCAGATGATTCGACTGCTGTGCGGCCGGTTCTCCTATGAGGACGGGGAAGTTTTGTTCCAATCGCACAAAGTGATGATAGCAAGGGAGACAGGATCAGGGACGCCGCGTTACGAGGCAGCGATCGAAGAGGACAAGCTCATCCTTCAAGTTACCGTTGAGTTTTCGCATGGGGAAGAGATGAAGGCTTCATGCACTTGTCCGGCATTTCATCCCGAGGACCAATACTGCGCTCATATTGCCGCGGCGCTGATGGCTATTCACGACAGGCAGCTTGCGGATGAAGCCCCGGAGCAGGGACGGGACGGCAGGCTGCAGACCGTAGAGGATGCAGGGGAGCGGATATTGAAGCTGTTCGATGAGAAGCCGCTTCGTCCAACCGAAGCCCGTCCTCTCTTCGATCCGAGGGAAGTGCTTGACGTGGAATTCATATGCAAGCCCGTGATCTGCAGGGATGAGAAGTACAGGCTCGGGATAGAGCTGAGAATCGGCCCGCGCCGGTTATACAAGGTTCAATATGTAGAGGAATTGCTCCGTGGCATCGAGCACCGCGAAGCGTGCAAGGTGTCCAGATATTTTACGTACGACCCGGAGCTTCACAGCTTCCGTTCAGCAAATAACGCGGTCCTTCAGCTTCTGATACGCATGCTCGACAGTGATATGAGGTATATAGAGACGGCACATGATTCCGAACGGCTGCTGCTCATTCATGCTTCCGTGTGGGAAGAGCTTCTTCCCCTGCTCACGGCGGCTCCGGCAGTTAAGGTGATGCAGGGCGGCAGCAGCTTCGATGGGATCGTTATCGCGGACGGGCCGCTCCCGCTTGTCTTCGGCTTCGATCAGTCTCAGATAAAAGATCAAGGTTACGAGCTGGACATAGCAGGTCTGGAACGGGTTATCCCGATGACGGCCTATGGATGCGCGCTCTCCGAAGGGAAGCTGTGGAGCCTTCCGCAGGAGCCGCTCAAACGCCTTGCCGATCTGCAGCGGATCGTCGACGCATCTCATAGCAACCGGATTGCGATTAAGCCGGAGCAAGCGGAGCCATTTATGGAGAAGGTCATCCCGGGCTTGATGAAGCTGGGCCAAGTCCGGATTAGCCAATCCGTCTCCGATCAAATGGTGCGGACGCCGCTTGTCGCCAAGCTGTATCTCGATCGGGTCAAGGAACGCCTCCTTGCCGGATTGGAGTTCCATTACGGCACGATGGTCATCAATCCGCTGGAGAGCAGAGGACAGGGGAGCGGCGAGGGCCGGATTCTGCTCCGGGACGGCGAGAAGGAGCGGCGGATACTAGAGCTGCTGGAGCGCAATTCCTTCGTGAAGACGGAGGGAGGGTTCTTTCTGGCCGATGAAGAGCAAGAGTTCGACTTCCTCTATCATGTGCTGCCTGAACTGGAGAAGCTTGTCCACGTCTTCGCGACCACGGCGGTAAAGTTGAGGCTGCATCCCCTGTCTGATCGCCCAGCCGTAAAGGTCGACGTCGATGAGCGCACGGATTGGCTGGAGTTCCAGTTCGAGATGGACGGGATTCCGGAAGCGGAGATCCGCCGCATTATCCAGGCTCTCGAAGAAAAGCGAAAATACCACCGGCTATCCAACGGCGCGCTGCTTCCGCTCGATCGCGCCGAGCTTCAGGAAATCATCGCCTTTCTCAATGATATGGGGATGCGGCAGGAGCATATCCAAGGGACGAGGCTGCGGCTGCCGGTTGCGCGCGGACTTCAATGGATGGATACGGTGCACACAGGAAGTGCGATCCGTCTCGGCAAAGGGTTCCGCAAGCTGCTGGAGCATATGCGCAATCCCGACCATCTGGAATTCCCCATACCCGCTTCGATTGCTCCGATTTTGCGCGAGTACCAGCAGTATGGATTCCAATGGCTGAAGACACTCGCCCATTATCGCCTCGGCGGGATATTGGCGGATGAGATGGGATTGGGCAAGACGATCCAGAGCATTGCCTTCGTGCTCTCTGTGCTGCCGGACATCCGGGATGCAGGCATGCCGGCCCTGATTGTGTCTCCGGCTTCTCTCATGTACAACTGGCGCAATGAGCTCAACCGCTTCGCGCCCGAGCTTCGCGTCGCGATTGCGGACGGAAGCAAGGAAGAGAGAAGCCGCATCGTGCGCGATGCATCCCGCACCGATGTCATCATTACCTCGTATCCTCTGTTGCGCCAGGATATCGGACAGATTGCGGGCACGAGGTTCCATACGCTGATATTGGACGAGGCCCAGGCGTTCAAGAACTATGCGACCCTGACGGCCCAAGCCGTAAAGGCCATTCAGGCCCGGCATCGCTTCGCTCTGACGGGAACTCCTGTGGAGAACCGGTTGGAGGAGTTGTGGTCGATCTGCGACGTTATTTGTCCCGGACTGTTCCCGGGGAGACGGGAATTCAATGAGCTCTCGCGGGATGCGGTGGCGCGGCGGGTGCGCCCCTTCCTGCTGCGCCGATTGAAGTCCGACGTACTGAAGGAGCTGCCGGATAAGATCGAATCGCAGCAAGCGTCGCAGCTGCTGCCGGAGCAGAAGAAGCTTTACGTAGCGTACCTCGCGGAGCTGCGGCAGGAAACGGTGAAGCATCTGCGCACAGGCGGCTTCCGGAAGAACCGGATCAAAATATTGGCGGGCTTGACCCGGCTGCGCCAGCTCTGCTGCCATCCCGCCTTGTTCGTCGAAGGCTATGCCGGCAGCTCGGCGAAGTTCGAACAATTGCTGGATATGATAGCGGAGTATCGGAGCGCTGGCAGGCGCATGCTTGTCTTTTCCCAATTCACGGAGATGCTCGGTCTGATTGCGCGGGAGCTGAGCAAGCATGGCGTGCCGTATTTCTACCTGGACGGCCAGACGCCTGCCCGCGAACGAGTCGAGCTGTGCGGCCGATTCAACGAGGGGGAGCGGGATCTGTTCCTTCTCTCGCTGAAGGCGGGAGGAACGGGATTGAACCTGACTGGAGCAGACACGATCATTCTGTACGATCTGTGGTGGAATCCGGCGGTGGAGCAGCAAGCGGCTGATCGGGCCCATCGGATCGGGCAGAAGAACGTCGTTCAAGTTATCCGTCTTGTGACGCAAGGCACGATTGAAGAGAAGATGTATGAGCTCCAGCAGAAAAAAATGAACTTGATTCAAGAAGTGCTTGAACCGAGTCAGGAAGGATTATCCGCCATCACGGAAGAGGAAATCCGGGAGCTGCTCATGCTCTGACCCAGCGATCAGACCGGAAGGAGGCTGCGGGCGTGCCAGCCCGCAGCGCGAATATTGCAATCCGCTACCGCTTCGCCGCAGGAGGCGCTGGACTCTCTCCAGGAAGAGTAAGGAAATATGGCATCCTGACAAAATAGGAAGCAAATGATAAGCTTGAACAAATGGATCAAGGAAGGTGGACTATGCTAAATGGAGACTATTTCGTTGGCTGGGGCACGCTGGCTCTGATCAACGCCGGATTGGCCCAGGGGAAGAACCGAAGCGGCTTGAACTGGTTCTTGCTGTCTTTGCTGCTTGGCCCGATCGCTACCTTAAGTCTCGTGCTCTGGGATAAAAAGTAAGCATGAGTCATCCGGGCCGCCGAGGGCCGGCGTATTCATCCGTTTAGATTCCCTTTGCGAGTGAATTCTAGATGGATCCTCTGATACAATAGAGGCAATATAATGAGAGGGTGAGCGAAAGCCGATGATCTCCTAACCCTATCCGCCGCAGATTGAAGAATGCGAAGTGCTATGGATAGGATCGGTCTGGGCTTTTGCCGCCATACGGGACGAGAACGACTCTGCTTATGAAGCGGAGCTTGTCTTAGTGCATTCATGCCAACCTCCTATCCGTTGATCGGATCAGGAGGTTTTTTGATGTGAGCCTCCTCTTTCCAGCGCATGAAGCGGTCGGGACCAAGCTGATTATCGGGAAATTTTGCTCCATCGCCGCGGAGGCGGTAGTCGTCCGGGATGTGGAGCCTTATCCGATAGCCGGCGGCGATCCTGCCTGGGGGATACGGAGGCGCTTCTCGCCCGAGACGATTCCGGAGCTGCTTGAGATTCGCAGGTGGGATTGCGGCAGCGTGGACGGCCTTTTCCGCCGCTGCCCTTCTTTTTGGGAACTGGTACGACATTTTATGTCGTATCGGCTGTTCTATAATGGGGGTGCATCACCAATAAAAACAGGAAGTATGAAATGAGGTTGCATCAAAAATGGCAAAAACAAAGCGCGGCAAAGTGTTATGGAAGCTGCCTTCCCGGGGCCGAGGCACGTGCCCGATGTGCAGCAGCACACGCATCAAGCTTTTCTACGCTGTAACGAATACGGCCGGCCATACATATCAAGTCTGCAAGTATTGCCGGAATGCGCCGCAGTCCAAGATTGATATGATTTCCGGTCAACCCGGCGTGTCATAGCGTACAGAGCAGGACACCCGCTTCCTCGGCCAGGAAGCGGGTGTTGTCATGAATCCCAAGGTTGCGTCAGACAGAGCGGGAATGTTGTAATGAAGGAGCCGGGCACTAGCCACGGCAGACGGGAGGAAAGAGCAGAGAACATGAGCAATATGCACCGGATTCAATGGTTCGATCAGCAGATCAGAGCTGGGTTCTACCCGAACAGCAGTAAGCTAGCGGAGCAGTTCGAAATCTCGAAGCGGCAGGCGCAGCGGGATATCGAGTATTTGGAAGTCTCTCTCCGCGCTCCGCTGCTGTATGTGGCCAAGCACCGCGGTTATGTCTATGAGGATAAGGCGTATATGCTGCCGCTGCTGTACATTACGGAAGAAGAACAGGACGTGTTGAGATTCCTGGCTCATCGGTACCGTCAATATAACTATGAGAACGCGGCTGTCGTGCAGCGCATTGCCCATGTGCTGGAGCGCTTCGCCGGGCCGCCGGAGGAAGCGGGGGAGCATCGCCTGCCGATCTTCGCCGCTCATCCTCAGCGGATGCAGCATTGGCAGCTGCTGTCTCATGCGATCCGGGAGCGGCGTATTGTTCAGATTCGCTACCGTGAAGGCGGCCAAGAAGCGGAGCTGCCGATTCGTCCGCTTCATTTCACTGCATATTACAATTCGGACTATATTACGGCTTATTGTGAACAGTCATGCAGAAAGCGCGCCTTCCGGCTGGACGGCATTCTCCATGTGCAGGTAACGGGAGAGACATTCGACCTGGACGAGATAGACCGCACGGATTGGGAAGATGCGCCGATACCGCAGCGAAAGCCCTATCTGGCACGAATCGAGGTGGGAGCTCCGCTGCATGGGGAGTCGTGGCACGGTTACCCGATTCGCTCCATGCATGATCTGATGTACGAGGTCGAGTTCTATGATCCCGATTGCTTCATGCAGCATCTGCTCACCGCGGAGTGGGAGCGGCTGCTGTCTCCGAAATGGCTGCAGGCGAAGCTGCGGGACCGGTGCGGGCGCATCGCCGCCCGGCTGGAGGAAAAGGGGCGGTAAGCGCATGACTGTCATTGGCAAGGGAAGCCGATGCATTCGGCAAGGAGGGATACGATGCCGAGTATCTACTTGGAACAGATACAGATGAAGCGGGAATCGAAGTCGTTCACCGACAGCCTGTACGCGATATTGACGGCGGCCAACGGGTTCGACGGACCGAAATATTTGCTCTCCGGACTGAGCGGGATGGCGTTCAAGTTCTCTGTGCATGAGAAGCTGCTGCCCCTGTCGGTTACGGCCTATGGGCAGTGGGGGAGCGAGCATTATCCGGCGATAGACAACATGGGTTTTTTTACAGTAAGCGATGGAGGCAGAACGAGGCATTCTTCGTTCCGCTATTATCAGCAGGATGCCGTCCAATGGGTGAAGGAGAGTCTGGATCAGGGGCGGGGCGTCATCTATTGGATCCCGGAATTCGGCGTCATCCAAGGCTATGATGATGAAGATCGGGTCTTCTACATACAGGACGGTTGGTCTGCGGACAGTCATATCCTGCTCTATGACAACTTCGGATTGAATGTCACCCCGTTCTGGTACTGTCAGGTGGTGGGAGAGCAGGTGGCTGTAGACCGCTCGAAGCAGGTGCTGGAATCGCTGCGGCTAGCCGTCCAGGAGTGGGAGAGCCCATACAAGACGCTGCCGTCCACCGAGATTGGTTCCGGTGAGCTGGCTTATGACTTTCTCATTCGCGGCTTGGGGCACGGGGATTATGACGAATACGGCGCCGTCTATATTATCGACTCGTATATTCAATCCCGGCGTGAGATACGCTCCTACCTGCAAGACGAAGGCGGGAGCTTGCCCGGCTTGGGCGAGGCCGTTCCCATCTATGACCGGCTCATCTCTGTTCTGGCGGATGCGTCGGAATGCATCGCCGTGCAGGGCGGCGCGAGACGAGTCGAGCGGAAGCGGCTTGCATCGCTGCAGCATGCGATCGCCGAAGCGAAGAAGCTGGACGGGGAAGCGATTGAGCTGTTCCGCGAACTGTCGGGACAATATCCGGATCTGAAAAGGGAGACGATCCCGCGATGGGGACTCCATATCCCAAGATGAAGGAGGGGAGGAAGGATGGCTTCGATAAGGCAGAACCGCTTGCGGCCGTCTGGCCACGCGGGTTCCTACATAGAGGCGATGCATGCGATATTGGCTCAAGCCGGATGGATTGACTATTCTCCGTCGACGCTTGCCGGGATGACGGCGTCCTGCTTCCGCTTCACGGTCAATCGAAAGCTGACCGGGGAATCGGCGACGGCGTACAATTGGATGGCAGAGCATTTTGTCGCCGGGGATTTCATCGGTATCACGACCAGCCAGCATGCCGGCTTTTCCTTCGAGGCTACGTTTCCGCTGTACCAGAAGTACGCCGTGTCGCTGCTGATCTCTTCGATTGATAAAGGGAGGGGAGGCGTGTTCTGGAAGGATCGCTTCGTGATCGCGACCGGCTATGACGATGCGCGCCGGCTGCTTTATTACGCGGATGGAAGCGGCCGGGAGGAGAGCGTGATGTCCTATGACGAGTTCGGACGGAACGAATCGCCCTACTGGTATGTGCAGGTTTTTGAAAGCCAAGTCGCCGCCGATCCGATTGACGTCTATAAAGAATCGCTGATTCAGGCGGTATTTAAGTGGGAGACGCATGATCCGATGCTCCCGGAACCGGAATATGCCTGCGGCCGCCGCGCCTATGACGCTATCATGGCCGCGCTGCAGAGCGGGGACTATTCTCCGGCGGAGGCCTGGAGCGTCTTGCGTGCCTATGCCGGATACAAACGGGATATTGCGCAGTATATGAACGAGCTGCAGACCCTGCTGCCGGATATGGATACGATCGCCGCGTACTATTCGGAAGTGTCCCGGATATGGGATGAGGTTATCGGCGCGGGGCGGGGCGCTCTCGGCGAGCAGCTGGCGTTATTCGCTGAAGCCAAGCTGGCCGAGGAGAACGGAATTCAGGCGATTCGCGCCTTGATGAAGGAGACGATCGAGAACCGGTTCCACGATACGGGATTGCGTTAATGTAACCGTGTGCGGCTGGTGCGCGGTGTGGTATATTTGTGATTAATTACCGATACTGGGTTCGCGATAGGGAGGCTGGTTATCCAAGGAAGCAAGCCAAATCAAACGTTCCGCCCTGATGTCCGCCTTCCTGCGCGGTCATCACGCCGCGTATGATCATCCCGCAATTTTTCGGGATGAATGGGCTCGCAAGCTGCTGAGTGAGGAAGAGCTTGCCGAGTTCGAAGCGACGATGGAGAAAGCATTGGAGGCAGCGGTGCCTGACCAGGCCGCGGCCATGCCGGACCGGGCTGCCGCCGTAGCCTGCATGGTCCGGGATTACTTCCCGACCTCGCTGTTCCTTAGCCGGGCCAAATACGCGGAGCAAATGCTGGAACACGCGATGACCCGGGGAGTCAAGCAATATGTCATTCTGGGTGCAGGAATGGATACGTTTCTGTGGAGGCGGGCGGACCTTGCCGATCGATTGGACGTATTCGAGGTCGACCATCCCGCGACGCAGGCCTTCAAGCAAGAACGTCTGGCCGGCTTGGGATGGCGCATCCCGCAGAATGCGCGGTTCGTGGCGGTCGATCTGACCCGGCAGCGGCTTGATCAGGCCCTTCGCTCTGCGGGGTTCGATTCAGGAGCGCCGAGCTTCGTCAGTTGGCTGGGCGTGATCCATTATTTGCCGGAGGACGATGCCTTCGCCACGCTGCGTATGATTGCCGGGCTCTGTCCGGAAGGCAGCGAGATCGTATTCGACTATTGGGATACGGAGGCGTTCCTCCCGGATCGGGCCGCCTATCGGGTGAGATGGATGCAGGAGTTGCTCCGGTATGCCGGGGAGCCAATGCTTACCGGGCTGGATCCGGCTGCCATCGCCGGGCAACTGCGTGAATCCGGCTTGCATGTGCAGGAGCAGCTGTCTCCGGAGGCGATACAGGAGCGGTACTTCATGAACCGGTCGGACGGCTATTATGCATACGAACACGCTTATTTCGTCCGTGCTGCGGTCTTATAGCTTCATTCTACACCGACAAGCCCCCATCTGTTCTCCGTTCCGTGGAATAGATGGGGGCTGATTTGCGTATCTATGTGCAGCAGGGATCAAAAAAACTTCCCGCCCATGACGAGAAGCAGCATTTGCAATCCACACGAAAATGAAGGAAAATAGAGAATGCCAGAAATTGAAAAACCATCACTTCATCAATTATGTATTGAAACTATCACGAAAGTATGATAAACTATCCGTTGCCAATTGTTTATGTGCACATTTAATTTCGATCTTAGCACATTCGGCATATTGTGTCAAGAATAATATATACATTCCAGCTAGCGGGTTACAGGGGGGATTGGATGCTTACGAACGATCAACAGGACTACGACCTGATGCTGCCACCCGGGATCAAACTCGATGACCCTGTGCGCATGTACTTAAAAGAGATAGGGCGCGTACCGCTGCTGTCCGCAGAGGAAGAGATCGAATTGGCCAAGCGGGTCGTCCAGGGAGATGCTGAAGCGAAGCAAAGACTCGCGGAGGCGAATCTCCGTCTGGTCGTCAGTATTGCAAGACGGTATATCGGGCGCGGCATGATGCTGCTCGATCTGATTCAAGAGGGAAATATGGGCCTGATGCGGGCCGTCGACAAGTTCGACTACACGAAGGGCTACAAGTTCAGCACGTATGCGACGTGGTGGATTCGTCAGGCGATTACACGGTCGATTGCTGATCAGGCTCGCACGATCCGGGTTCCGGTTCATATGGTTGAGACGATTAACAAGCTCAACCGGATCTCGAAGGAGCTGCTGCAGGAACTCGGCCGGGAGCCGACGCCGGAAGAGATCGCGGTCAAGATGGAGATAACGCCGGAAAAGGTGCGGGAGATTATGAAGATCGGCCAGGAGCCGGTCTCGATAGAAACTCCTGTCGGCGACGAGAACGACTCCAGCCTGGGAGATTTCATCGAGGATCAGGAGGCGCTGGCTCCCGCAGATGCCGCGGCTTACGAGCTGCTGAAGGTCCAACTGGAGGATGTGCTCGACACGCTGACCGAGCGGGAGCAGAACGTGCTGCGTCTCCGCTTCGGACTGGATGACGGCCGCACCCGGACGCTTGAAGAGGTAGGCCACGAATTCGGGGTGACCCGCGAGCGCATCCGGCAGATCGAGGCGAAGGCACTCCGCAAATTAAGACATCCGAGCCGCAGCAAACGGTTGAAGGATTTTCTCGAATAAGCGGGGGCTGGTTGCCGCTATGATGCACTTATAAGATATAATATGCTGCCGAGGGGCACGCGTTCGCTGCGCGTGCCCCTTTTGCGTCTGAGATGTGACACGAAATTTTCAGTTGAAGTGCGGATGATTCCAGTTATAATGAAGAACGGGGCATGACTGCCGCAAGGGTCAAGCCTACGACTGATTTGAATGAGGATCTTCAGGGCCAGGTGCAATTCCTGACCGGCGGTAAGGTGCTGTTGTCCAGCCCGAGCCCGCGACTCGCCGCTGTCTTAAGCGGCGACTGATTTGGTGCAAAGCCAAAGCCGACGGTATAGTCCGGATGGAAGAAGATCGCTTATCCCGATTCACGTGGTGTATGTTGCATGTCATCTTAACCACATATGATCATTGGCGAAGTAAGTCTTCTTAGGCCTAGATCCTGTTCAACGACCGTGGAGGTTATTGAATATGGACGAAGCATTGCAGCCGGGACATGGTGCTGCCCGCGCATCTAGAGGGATCTGGTACGTCGTGCTGGGTGCCGCTCTGTGGGGGATCGGACCGGTCTTCCGCACCTTTGTGCTGGATTATTTGACATCCACACAGATCGTATTAATTGAACATCTTATTTTGCTGCTGTTCGCGGCGCCGGTATTGTGGGTGAACCGTCATGAGCTGAGGAGCATCACCTGGAGGCATCTTGTGGCGCTGCTCTTCATCTCCTGGGGCGGATCCGTCATCGCTACCATTATGTTCACGGACGCATTCGTGATGGGCAATCCGAACGCGGTGCTTCTGCTGCAGAAGCTGCAGCCGCTGTTCGCCATCCTGCTGGCGCGAATTCTTCTGCGGGAGAGACTGCCGCGAGGCTTCGGGCTGCTGCTGCTGTTGGCGATAGCCGGCACCTATCTGCTCACGTTCGGCTGGACTTTGCCGATCGGGCATGTGGGCGAGGTCATCGGCGTAGGCAGCCTGCTCGCGCTCGGCGCCGCCTTCCTGTGGGGCGGTTCGACCGTCATGGGGCGGTTGCTGCTGAACGATATGAAGTATGAGACCGTTACGGCGCTCCGGTTCGCGCTTGGCCTGCCGTTATTGTTCGTCATTACCTGGAGCGAACATCCGAGCTGGGACATCCCCTCGGGCGAGGCGGGGAAGCTGACCTTCTACATTTTGCTGCAAGTGTTGCTGCCGGGTCTGCTGAGCTTGCTGCTGTATTACCGCGGCCTGGCCGTCACGAAGGCTTCTTATGCGACGCTCGCGGAACTGTCCTTCCCATTGGTCGGAATGGTGGTGAACTGGCTTGTCTTTCAGGAGGTCGTGACCGTGGCGCAAGTGGTTGGATTCGCTTTGATCTGGATTGCGCTGTTCTGCGTGGCCCGTCAGCAGGAATAACATCAACATAGATTGCCGCGAATAGGGGCTGTCTCATAACGCAGTTTTTACTGCAGTGAGACAGCCCCGGCTTGCTTCTGACAGCTCAACTTGCCGAAAAGGCTGCGCAAATACAGTTTTCCCTTGTGACGTTGATTCCGTTACCGAAATTGTTGCAAAACGGCATGAATGTAAGCCATTTCCACGGATTCAAAGCAAAAATCTGCGCAAATCAGGCTGTTGGAAAACCCCTGTTTTTTTCGGAGGGGTGAGTACCAAACCGAAACTTGGCATTCAGAGCGTCATCGCCTTCCGGAGACATCATAATCTCCTGGGGTTTTAACGTGTGGAGGGAATTGCTGCTATTTTACAGGAATTTCGGCTCAATGAGTCCACATTTCGAGGAATTGCTGCACAGCTACATCATTTTAGGCCCTTTTGAGCTAAGTCGAAGAGAAACGGGTGAAATTGCTGCAGTTTTACAGGATTCCCTTTCAGGTGAAGTTGTCCCTATCGAATTGCTGTATTTGTGCAGGATTTTGCCTACTGAATCAACGTGTCTTGAGAAACCGTGCAGTTTTGAGGACTTCGCCTATCGGATAGACATTTCATTGTGCAGTTTTCAGGCACTTCGATCAGATAAAATTTTTCTACTGAGAGACAACTCCTGATGAAGTAGTGCCCAAAAATCCTTTGGACTTTCTCAACAGCCTGACAATTGCAGGATTCGGATTCGCTGCTCAACCATCGTCCCACGCTCATCCCGCCTCCCGATTCTCTGTTGTTCCGTCTTGCCCTGCGTTATGACTCGATGCCTATGGGGACAGCTCCTTTTATTGCTGGAGGGGCTGCTGCGCCTCCTCCAAGTCCTGGATAAAGCTAAGCCGTGCTCTGCTCCTGGCGTGCTCATGCTATGCTCCTGGTGTGCTCATGGTGTTGGAAATGCATCTGGTGTGCTCCTGGCCAGCGACGACTTTTCTCCTTCATCACCGGAACCAGTCTGTTGGTGGATGGCGGGTGCACTGCGCAATAATCGGATCGCGCCAGGCCGGCCGCTTCGCTGAACGCTGCGCTCCTTGAACGGAAGATGAAGCCCGCCAAAAGCAAATATCGCATGCATCGAGCGGGTGTACAGCCGGGCGGTTGCCCTGAAGCGGCCGCTTGGTTTGCATTTGGCAGTATGTCGTTAATTGTCATCATTTGTCGGTTGTCCAATATGCCGATTCCATTTAATATCAGTACAGGACAGCCATTAGTTGGCATAATCTGCTGAATTATCTCGTTGTAAGGAGCAATGGGCATCATGGCTTTTTGTGCAAAAACATCTATGAGACAGTTAAGGCAAGAAAGAAGACGGCAGGGCCTATGCGCACAGTGCGGGGATGCATCTTCCCAGTACTTATGTCAGCGCTGCAAAGCGATGCGGCGTAAGCCCGAACCGAAGGGGTTCCGGGAGTACCCGATTCAGCGCAAGCTCAAAAGCAGCTTGACGGACAAGCGCCTATACGAGGATATGATCCGGCTGAAGCTGCGGACGGCCGATATTGCGCAGTATTGCGGCGTTACTCAGCGTACGGCCGAGAAGTGGGTATTCGAGGGAAGTGTGCCGAACCCGGAACGCGTAGTCAAATTATGCGAGCTGATGGGACGGGAAGTCGGCTATTATTATCCCCTGTATAAATGGACGAACAAATAGCATTTACCTGCACGCGAGAAGGGCGGAGCCGCATGAATGCAGCTCCGCCCGATGCATGACCGGCAGCAGGCGAGGGATGCTCCTGGGCCCCTGCAAGCTATTCGCTGAGGAACCGAAGCGAATCGAGCGCCTGCATGACGAGGCCGTCCAGCTCGCCTAGATGACGCTCGTCGATAGGATGATTGAACGTCAGCACGATGCGGTGCGTCCCTTCGTCCGCGGCGGCAGAAGCTGTCCCGGTCCGAGGCTGGACGGGAACCGTTCGTTCCTGCCGCATGATGACCGCATCGCCCCAGATTGCGGCCAACCGTTCATCGATCTCGTCCGCCCGCGCCGTATGATCGCCCGCCAGCTCGAAGGACACCTCCAGCCGGGCGCCGGGCTCCTCCCCGACAAGCCGCAGACCCCGCAGCTCGGCAGCGAAATCGGCCAATCCGCTCGCAAGCGTCAATGCGGCTATGCAGGCCTCTCCAGGCCGCTGCACCCGCATGCGGAATGTCCGTCCGAACCCGGCAAGATCGATCAGATCCTCCCGCCCGATGACGAGCCATTCTCCTTCCTGATCCAGATCATAGATTTTGCCTTCCAGCACGACCTTCAGATTGTCGAAAATCGTAGGATCAAACATGGCCAAGCCTCCTCCGCAACATGCGAATGATGTGTACGATCATAATACAAATTTGCGCCTGCTGCAAAAAAAAGCGGGAGGCTGTCCGTTCGTAGTCGAGATCGTACAGCTCCTTCATCGGGCGCAGCAGATTCTGCTTCATCATCGTCCCGGCTGCCGCGGCGTCCCTGGCTTCGAGTGCGCCGATAAGGGCGGCATGCCCCCGAACTGCCGCTTGCTGGAGCCCCGAGGCGGAAGGGCTCTGAACCACAAAAGCAGCCCTTCACCGGGCTGCTCTTCGTCTGTCCGGACGGATGTCCGGGAGGCTATGTTATTTGCGCAGCAGAATGTCGCGGATTCGATGATCGGCGGCCTTGCTTAAGATGAGCTTGGCACGGAAGCGGGTAGGCAGAATATTTTCGACCAGATTGACCTGATTGATATCCCGCCAGATGTTCTTCGCCCGCCGAACCGCCTCTTCCTCGGTCAAGCTGGCATAGCGGTGGAAGTAGGAATCCGGATTCCGAAAGGCGGTGTCCCGCAGCAGAAGAAAGCGCTCGATATACCATGTCTCCAGGTCATGCTCCCGCGCGTCGACATAGATGGAGAAATCGAAGAAGTCGCTGACGAACACGCTCGCTTCCTTGCTGACCTGCAGCACGTTGATTCCTTCGACAATCAGAATATCCGGCTGGCATACGGCAATGCGCTCCTCGGGCACAATGTCATAGGACAGATGCGAATAGACCGGCGCATGCACTTCGGTCTTCCCAGACTTGATATCCATCAGGAAGCGAAGGAGCTGCTTCGTATCGTAGCTCTCGGGAAATCCTTTCTTATTCATGATGCCCCGTTCCTCAAGCGTCCGGTTCGGGTACAGGAAGCCGTCCGTCGTCACGATGTCTACGCGGGGGTGTTCTTTATACTGGGACAGCAGCGCTTGGAGAAGCCTCGCGGTCGTGCTCTTCCCCGCTGCGACGCTGCCGGCAATCCCGATAATATAAGGTACGTTATCGGTGGCGGTGCCCAGGAAGGAAGATGACGACGCCTTCAAATGCTGCGCAGCGGTCACATAGATATGAAGGAGCTTCGCCAGCGGAAGATAGACATCCTCCAATTCGTCCAGGGCGATACGCTCATTCAATCCCTTCAATTGATTGAACTGCTCGGGGGTAACCGACAGATGGGATTGGCCGTTCAAGCGAGCCCATTCTGACCGCTTCATAGTGATATAGGGACTAGGGTTATACATCGTTCTACCTCTCGCTCCGATTAATAACTTCAACTGGAATTTAGATAAGATAATAGACTCACATATCATCTTCCAAAATGGGCGATCTTGTCAAGTAAGTTCGCCTCTCCGGCTGCCGGGAAGAGTCTGACGGAGGGGCGAAACCGATTGATTTCTTGCTTCGTATGTGCTACATTCGGTTCATTCTTGGTTCGGAGCGAATCGCAAGCGAATGCCCGGCACGGGCCGCGGCACGGAAGGAAGGAGCATTGAACTTGTATAGAATCATGATCGTGGAAGACGATCCGAAAATCGCGCAATTATTGCAATCTCATATTGAAAAATACGGTGATAAAGGCATTATCGTCGACGAGTTCGATCGGGTGCTCGATACATTCCGGGACATTCAGCCGCATGTCGTCCTGCTGGATGTCAATCTGCCCAGCTTCGACGGTTATTATTGGTGCCGCCAGATCCGCACCGTCTCGACCTGTCCGATCCTGTTCATCTCGGCCCGAAGCGGAGAGATGGATCAAGTGATGGCGTTAGAGAACGGGGCGGATGATTATATTACGAAGCCGTTCCACTCGGAGATTGTGCTGGCGAAGATTCGCAGCACGCTGCGGCGGGTATACGGCGATTATGCAGTCAAGGCGAATGAGCGCACGCTGGAACGGTACGGGCTGGCCCTCTATCCCGAGCGGCTGGAGGTGCGTCTGGGCGAGAAGACGATTATGCTGACGAAGAAGGAAGCGATTCTATTCGAGACGCTGCTGGAGCGCTGTCCCCGTGCCGTCACCCGGGAACTGATTCTGGACAAGCTGTGGGATGACTCGTTCGTCGATGACAATACGCTTAGCGTTAATATTACGCGGGTCCGCAAGAAGCTGGCGGAGCTCGGCATCGATGACGCCCTGGAGACTGTGCGCGGCGTCGGCTACCGGCTGAACGTGACCTGGGAGGATGAGCAAGCCCTATGAAGCTGTTCTGGCGTGAGCATCTTCCGTTGGCCGGATTCACCTTCGTCCAGCTGCTGCTTGTCCTGCTTGTCTTCTGGTATGACGGTTATGATCGCCCGTTGACGGCGATGTATGCGATGTTCCTCGGACTCTGCGTCTTCGCCCTATATCTCGGGTACCGCTATGCGACTCACCGGCTTATGTACAAGCGGCTGACCGATCCGCCGGCTTCACTGACCTCCACGATTCAGCTCGCGGACGCGGCACCGCTGTCCCGGGCGGTGGATGATACGATCGACCATCAATACCGCTATTATCAGCAGCAGTTGAAGGTGTGGGAGCGGAAGCAGCAGGAGCATCTTGCCTTCATGAACCAATGGGTGCATCAGATGAAGACCCCGCTCTCGGTGATCGAGCTGATTACGCAGGACGCGGAGGATCCGAAGCTTGCCAGCATCTCGGAGGAGGCCGATCAGATGAAGCGCGGGCTTGAAATGGTGCTTTATATGGCGCGGCTCGATACGTTCGAGCATGACTTCCATGTCGAGAAAAAAACATTGCGCGACATCGTTCATGATGTTGTGCATGAGAACAAGCGCTATTTCATCCGCAGCTACGTCTATCCGGATATTCAGATTGCTCCGGAGCTGACGGTCGAGACGGATGTGAAGTGGCTGCGCTTCGTCCTGCAGCAGATTGTGACGAACGCGATTAAATATTCGGCCGGCAGCCGCTCGAAAGTAACTGCCATAGCCTTTACGGAGGGGCGGGCCGTCGTCCTGGAAGTGAAGGATCGCGGGGCCGGCATTCCGAAGCAGGATAGGAAGCGGGTGTTTCAGCCCTTTTTTACCGGGGAGAACGGACGGAAATATAAAGAATCGACCGGAATGGGACTGTATTTGGCGAAGGAGATTATCGACAAGCTGAATCATGAGATCGAACTGGAATCCGAGGAGGGCCAGGGCACGACGGTCCGGATTATTTTCCCGTTCGCCCGTATTTGAACGACCGATGAGGGAGCGATCTCTTGTCGGTTTTTTGTTGTGACAACCATTATTTGGATCGAACCTTACAAAGGTGTAGACTTTTTGAAAGATTCGGCAATAGGACGAAAGGGAAAAGAGGATTACACTAGAATCATAAGCTCATACGCTCAAGATACTGGGCGTTCCAATGGATGCAAGTTATCGAATCAAGGAGGATGTGCAATCAAGATGGAAATATTACGAGTCAAGAACTTGAGCAAAATATACAAGGGAATGGTCTCTTTTGAAGCATTGTCCAATATTGATCTGACGATTCAAAAGGGTGAGTTCGTCGGCATTATGGGCCCGTCCGGGAGCGGCAAGACGACGCTCCTCAATCTCGTGTCCACCATCGATGCTCCGACCTCGGGGGAGGTATGGATTGACGGGAAGGATCCGCACAACTTGTCGATGGATGAACTGGCCGTGTTCCGGCGGCGGGAGCTGGGCTTCGTGTTCCAGTCCTTCAACCTGCTTCAGACCTTGACCGTCAAGGAAAATATGATGCTGCCGCTCACACTGGACGGCACAGACATTGCCACGATGCGGGAGCGGGCCGACCGGATTGCCGGCAAGCTGGGCATCGCCGACATCATGGATAAGCGCACCTACGAGATTTCGGGCGGCCAGGCGCAGCGCGCCGCCATCGCCCGCGCGCTCATTCATGGGCCGAAGCTGGTGCTGGCCGATGAACCGACCGGGAACCTGGACTCCAAGGCGGCGCGCGACGTGATGGAGCTGTTGAGCCAGCTCAACAAGGAGGAGCAGGCGACGATGATGCTGGTTACCCATGATCCGGTGGCGGCGAGTTATTGCGACCGCGTCGTGTTCATCAAGGACGGCCGGCTCCACAACGAGGTGTACTGCGGCGACAGCCGATCCGCCTTCTACCAGAAGATTATTAATGTGCTGTCGCTGCTGGGAGGGAACGGCCATGAATTTTCGCCAATTCGCGTATAACAACATCGTCCGCAACAAACGGACGTACATTGCCCATTTTCTGAGCAGCGCGTTCTCGGTCATGATCTTCTTCACCTATGCCCTGCTGCTGTTCCATCCGGATCTGCAGGGCCAGCTCCGCTCGACAAGCGAGACGATGAGCATGCTTGGCACGATGGGGATGAGAGTCTCGCAGATTATGATTTTTGTGTTCTCGTTTATTTATTTGTTCTATTCGGTGAGCGCCTTTCTGAAAAACCGCAAAAAAGAATTCGGGCTTCTTCTCGTGCTCGGCATCTCGCGCCGGCAGCTGAGGCAGCTAATCTTTATCGAGAACATGATCATCGGCACCGCGGCCATCGTGACCGGCATCGCGGTCGGGTTGATCTTCGCGAAGCTGACGCTGTTGATTTGCGCGAAGATGCTTGTCATCTACGAAGGGCTGCGCTTCTATATTCCGCTGCAGGCGATCTGGACGACTGCGGGCGCCTTCCTGTTGCTGTTCCTGGTCATCGCGCTGTTCACGTCCCGCATCCGCAAGACGGAGCAGCTGGTGGAGCTGTTGAAGTCGGAGGATAAGCCGAAGCCCGAGCCGAAGGCTTCGCTGTGGCTCTCTTTGCTGGCGGCCGTTCTTATCGGACTTGGCTACTTCTGCGTCATGGTGTTCGCGGTGAAGCGAATTTTCTCGTTCGTGCTGCTGTTCGGCGGGGTCGCGCTTGTCGTGGCCGGCACCTACTGGCTGTTCACGCAGTTAAGCGTGTATGCGATCCGCGCCTTGAAGAAGCGCGAACGGCTTTATTTTCATAAGACGAATCTGCTGACGCTGTCGGAGCTCGCATACCGGATGAAGGATAATGCGGTCATGTTCTTCATGGTTGCCGTAATCTCTGCCGTCGCTTTCACCGGCATCGGCACCTCGATGTCGATCGGCGATCCCGGCTTACAGGAGATGAAGAATCCGTATGCCTTCACCTATATTTCTAGTCAAGGCAACGATCGCGAGCAGGAGCATCTCACCGCCATCGAGAGACGGCTGTCCGAAGCGAATTTCACGTTCCGGATGGGCAGCGTTTCCCCATGGTATTCCGATAACGGCCTGCTCATTATGAAGCTCAGCGAATATAACGGCCTGGCTGCCGCCCTCGGCTATGAAGCGGAGACGTTGGGTGACGATGAGGCGATGCTCGTCCCGACGAGCGTCAACCTGCAGAACCAATACAAGAACGCGTCTGCGGAAGACTACGGGCCGGTAGACATTGTGGAAGGGGACTGGAGCGCTGATTTCCGTATTGCGAAGCTGGGAACACACATCGTCTATCCGGAATACAGCATGCTCCTGGTGGTAAGCGACGCGAGCTTCGATCGCATCCCCGGCGTGAACGAGGCTCCCGTAACTTATTTCCTATTCGTCGTCGACCATTGGGAGAAATCGAAAACCGTCTCGCAGCAGCTGCTGGATCAGATTGAGAAGGATGCGGAGGAGCAGCCGAACCGGAATTTCATGCTGCACGCCCATATCTTTGACTGGCTTCAGATGAAGCAGGGGAACGGGCTGCTGCTGATCGTCAGCGTGCTGGTCGGAATCGTATTTTTCACCTTCGCGGCAAGCTTGCTCTACTTCAGGCTGTATGCCGACCTGGATCGGGATGAGCGGCAGTATCAAATGATTGCGAAGGTTGGCTTGAGCCGCAAAGAGCTGAAAAAGATGGTGACGCGCCAACTGCAGCTCATGTTTTTCCTGCCGATTCTCGTCGCCGTCATTCACAGCAGCGTCGCTTTCACTGCGCTGCAGCAGATCGTCAGCTTCCCCGTGGCATCGTCGGCTGTCATTATCTTTATTAGCTTCCTTTCGATGCAGACGCTTTATTTCTTTGTTATCCGCTGGCGGTATTTGAATCATTTGTACGGGCAAATCAAGTAAGGCGGCTAGGGGCGAGGCTTAAGAGCTTTGCAGGGCGCGGATTCGCAACTCGGAAAGACGAGGAAGAGAAGCAGATCTTGATCCTGAGCCGGATGACCGCTGACAGCGTCGTGAAGACCGGCATTCTCCGCAAGGCGGATAACAAGGATGATGTCTGGAGCTCCGATTCGATCACGTCGCTGCCGGGCGCGGAAGCGGGTCAGGCGCTTCTGCTCGGGCGCCCGCCGATGAAGGATGTGAAGCGGCTGAGCGTCGGCGGACAGGAGATCAGTCCGGCTTACGGGAGCAACAGTTGGATCGGACATGTGCGCAATGCCGCCTATGCCGAACTGATATTGGTCTTCGATTACGCGGCCTATGCCCAGGTGGCCATCCCGGAGACGCAGTTGGCGCTGCTCCGTCTGAAGCAGGCATATGGAGAGACGAAGGACGGCTGGATGGAGCCGCCTCCGGATCGGGTGCTGGCCAATACCGAGTGGCTGAAGCTGACGAAGGATATGAAGGCCAGCGCAGACCACCTGGAAGGCGTGACGATCATCACGCAGAATCAAGAGTGAAGGAAGGCCGCCCGGCAAGGGGCGGTCTCTTGTCATGGCTTCAGAAAGTACAAATGTCAGGGAACGAGAGCCTCTACTATATACAGTCAGGCATGAGGGGGAGGTAAAGGAGGAGCGAGGCGGATGAAGCGGCAGGCCGGAGCAGAGGCTGCGCTGGATGGGAAAACTGCATTTCTGCATTAATTTTTGCCACCATAGTATATATTTGGAGAAATTAATGCGAAAATACATCTTTTTTGATGGTTTTGACTTCTTTTTGAGTGATATCGCCGAAATTGATGCGTTTGCGCAGGAATTCCATTACGGTGTAGGCTCGATCACATTAAAACTGCGGTTTTGCAGGCTTTGTGGGGCAAGCCGGGCTGAGAATGAGCCAGAAAAACCGGATAAGCTGAAATAACTTCGCCCTCAGGCCACACCATCTTGATGCTGAGGAGATAGGCGGCATCGGGCCGATCGGGCATGCGGAAGGACACCGCCATCGGATTGGTGTCCGCCTCGTCCTTGGGCCGGGCAGCGGCTTAAGGCTGACCGTGGCCTCGCTCCCGGCCTGGATGCCCTCTCCATCGAGCTGCTTGCCCGTCCGGGGACGATCATCGTCTGCGGCGATCGCGATGTCGCGCGGCAGCCTGGACGAAGCCTGCAGCGCATCCGGGCGGCCGAGCGTATCTGTCAACGCCGCGATAGCCGGTTCCGCCGCCATCGGCTCCGCAGCGGCGGTCACATCCGCAGCGGCGGGATTGGTCCTTCGCCCTGGAAGGAACGCGGTCTGCTGCCGGGCCGGGCCGAAGCGGCTGCCGCAAGCAGACAGCGCAATGCAGAGAAGCGTCAATATGACCTGCTTTTGCATGGCATACACCTTCTTTTCCGCATAGATCGTTCATTGCTGGAATAAGCTGCAAATGGCTGCGGACAGCATCGTCTGACGAGAATGGCAGGACTTAGCGGGGGAAGGTTCAACTATTCAGCGGACTTAGCGGACAGCGCCATGAATGGGACGGCCCGAGGCATATCGCCGGATATGGCGGTGGCCCGTAGGCGATTCCGTGCAGCAAGAACGGATTCCGCTTGCCAATCGGTTCGCCGCGAGCTATAATTCAGACCAATCGGTCTTTTTTTATTTGTCAGGGAGGAGATGGCATGCGCAAGGGAGAACAGACGAAGGAGCATATTGTGAGCCAAGCCGCCAAGCTATTTAACCGGCAAGGCTTTCATGGTTCATCGATTACGGACATTATGCGGGAGACAGGGCTGCGGAAGGGCGGCATCTATAATCATTTTGCCAACAAGGATGAATTGGCGCTGCAAGCATTCGATTATGCGGTCGAGCTGATGAGAGAGCGCTACCTGCAGGCGATTGCAGGGAAGACATCGGCCTGCGAGCAGTTGATAGCCTTGTTCTCCGTATACAATGAGATTGTCGAAAATCCGCCGCTCGAAGGGGGATGCCCGCTTCTGAATACCGCCATCGATACGGATGACACGCATCCGGCCCTCAAGGAGAAGGCGCGGACGGCCATGGACCGGTGGCGCGGGCTATTGCGTTCCATCATTCGGTCGGGCATCGATACGGGAGAGTTCCGGGCTGAGTCAGATTCGGAGTCGGTCATTATATTTCTGACTGCGGCGTTCGAGGGTGGAGTGATGATCAGCAAGCTGTATGACAACAGTGAATATATGCGGGTGACCGTCAGACAGATGGCCCAGTATATAACGACGGAATTATTGGTTTCCGGTGAACGGACGCTGTAAGAGGCGTCTTCTCTTTTGACAAAAAACAGACCGTTCGGTCTTGAGTTGGAAGGGCCGGCAGGGCTATGTGCCTGGTCCGATACCGTTCAACCGGCTGCCTTGAGAGAAGACGCTCGAAGGAGCGGGGGAGAAACAGGGGGAGCCGAACCTGCCTAGCGATGAAGATAGCGATGAAGATAGCGATGAAGATAGCGATGAAGATGAAGGAGGAGAAGCAATAAATGAAACGAAGACAAGTCGGCATATTCGTGTATGACGGCGCAGATCATTTGGATATTGCCGGACCGGCTGAGGTCTTATCGTTAGCGTCGAAGTATAAGACGGAGCAGTTGCTGATGCTATATCAGAGCAAGCTGATGCCGACGAGACCGTTCCATGTATGCACCATATCCGCTGCAGGCCAGCCGATACAGACGCACACCGGTGTCCGGATGCAGCCCGATTACAGCTTCACTGACGCGCCCGAGCTTGATATCCTTATCATTCCCGGCGGATCGTTCCTGGCCGTAAAGGCGGTAAGCGGTAATCGGGAAGTGGCGAACTGGATCAAGCGGCATCGGTATATTGAGTATATTTGTTCCGTCTGTACAGGCAGTTTCATTCTGAATGAGGCCGGTCTGCTGGACGGGAAGCGGGTCACGACGCATCATTTGGCTGCCGGCATGCTGCAGCGGAGCAATGCCTCCCTGCAAGTGGAATCCAAGAGCAAAATCGTTCACGATGGCCATATCGTCACGTCCGGCGGCGTCACCTCAGGCATCAATATGGCGCTCTATCTCGTCAGGTTAATCCTGGGGGACAAGGCGGCGGCTCGGACAGCGGCGTATATCGAGTTCGCCGAGCCTGCCGCCAGTTATAGCGGCTTGACGAAGCCATAGGCCGCATCCTTCAAGAAGCCCAGCTTCTCATAGAAGCGGTGCGCATCGCTGCGCCAGGTGCTGGAGAAGAGCATGACGCTGTGGCAGCCACGCTCCTGCGCCGCTTGCTCCACCGCTTGGACGAGCATTTGTCCGATGCCGGAACGATGGAACTCCTCGGTTACAATCATATTTTCCAGTACCATGAACGGGCGGCAGTTCCCGGTCAGATCCTGGCATGTAATGCCCATTACCGAACCGACGAGCCGTCCCGATTCATGCACGGCGCCGAGCAGCAAGTAATCCGGGCGGTCCCGGAGCAGGTAGAATGTCTCCCGCAGCCGTTCCCGGTTCGTCGCGCTGCCGTCCAGCTCGGTATATAATGCGGCCAATTCCTCAAGGTGATCGGCCGTAATGGGGGCAATTCGAATCATAGTTTCAGGCTCCTCTCTCCATGATCTCCGCTGCCAATGTTTGGCACACGATGACTCCATTGTAGTCACTCGCATCCTGTCACGCAACACCTATTTGCAACACAAGGCGGCACACAGGCATAGGCGGACATCATGGTTAGAAGAGCGGCTGCAAGCAGACAAAATGCGCTCCCCGCCGGACTGCCGGCTGGAAGCGCATTAATGTCAGGGATTTATTGGCGGCTGCACGGAACCGTCGCGCCTTGCGGCCGCCCGCCATCTTGAGCCAGGCGGCGAGGAAGCAAGGGCTGCCTATTCATCGGGCTGCAGGCTTGGGATCGCCGTGAAGAACACGTCGAGAAGATCTCTATGGAACATCTGCCGGACATACTCCGTTATCTGATCGAGTTCCAGTTCCGAAGTGTATTCGAGCACGGGACGCCCCTCGCATTTTAACACCCGGCAGTTATATTTTTCCCTCACCTGATCGATAATGACATCCTGACTTACAGCAGCGGATCCCATTACTTCGAATGCCATGCCTTTTCCTCCTTAATGAGCTGCGTAAGGCCATGATATATACCCTTTCTATCAAGTTTCTCGCTTATTGTCTGTGATGGATGTCATAGATTAGAAGTGCGCGGCGAATCGCGAAACGGACATGTTCCGGCAGAGACTGACTATTGTTGACTTTTGCGCCCCGCCTTCTTATATTAATACTAACTCTAAAATGGAGAGCCGCTATGGCCCGCCAAGGATGGTTGACGGCTCGCGCCGGACAATCGGCGGAATGATGCCGCAAGCGGATCGTCATCCGGCGGCTTAAGGATGCCATCGCCGTCCGGAGGAGCGCGGCTTCCGCATGGAAGGCTTCGTCCGAAGCGGATCCCGCGGTTATGGCGGCATCGCATTGCGGATAGAAAGGCCGGCCATGCGGCCGCCGAAGAGGAGTTTATTGGCAAAGGAGTGTATGCGGCGTGCAGTCATGCGAAGACAACGGTTCCGTCGATGACGGAAAGACAATGACCTTTGCGGATGATGAACTGGGGCAATTCTGCGAGACGACCCGGCGGATCGTGATCGTCAGCCCTTTCCCGGCTTTGATCCGCTCGCTGTTCGTCGCGTTAACGATACGCTGTTATGATGTGCTGCTCTTCCACCAAGAGCATGATCCGATGCTGCAGACGATGAACAGTGATCTGGTCATCGTCGATCGGACGAAGGCGGTTCCGGCTGACCCGTCGGCCACCATCCCGGGCAGCCATGGGGCTATCCTTCTGCTTCAGGGCGAAGGCTCGGAGAAGGGGCCGGATGAGCAGGGCAGGGAAGTGATGATCTGGCCTTGTCCTATCGAAGCGGCATTGTCGCGAATTGAAGAGCTGGCCAGCCGGAACGATGCCCAGCCGGCGGTGGCGGGCAGCGACCTGCTGCGCTTCAAGGATGTTGCCGTCGATCTGAAGCGCATCACGGTGCATCAGGCGGGCAACAAGATCGAGCTGACACGAGCCGAGTTCGATGTGCTGAAGGGGCTGCTGCTGAATGGCGGCGGCGTCATGACCCGGCAGCAGATAATGGAGTTCGTCTGGGGCGAATCGTATATGGGCGGCAGCAATTCGATCGATGTTCATATCAAGAGTCTGCGCCAGAAGCTCGGTGACGCGCCGAAGCATCCGAAGTACATTGTCACGGTTCGGGGAATCGGCTACCGGATAGCCGATTAACAACTATCGCAAGCATCTTCATGAACCCTTCATGATTCCTTCATGAAGGATTCATTGTGTCTTCATCAAGCCTTCATGATGAACGGCGGGGGCAGATGATAAGATAGGTTCTGCAAGCAAGAAACGCGTCATGAGGATTCCATATCATGCGATAGAAGATGGAGATGATTCGATGTACAAGACGGTCATTGTCGGAACGGGACCTGCCGGATTGACGGCGGCGATTTATTTGGCCCGTGCGAACCTGAACCCGTTGATTATAGAAGGTCCGGAGCCTGGAGGCCAGTTGACGACGACGACGGAAGTGGAGAACTTCCCCGGCTTCCCGGATGGCATTATGGGTCCGGAGCTGATGGATAATATGCGCAAGCAGGCCGAGCGCTTCGGCGCGGAATTCCGCACCGGCTGGGTCACGGCAGCGGATCTGTCCAAGCGGCCGTTCACCTTGTCCGTCGAAGGGATGGGCGAGATTCAGGCCGAGTCGCTTATTATATCGACAGGGGCCTCCGCGAAGTATCTCGGTATTCCGGGCGAGCGCGATAACGTCGGCCGCGGCGTCAGCACATGCGCGACATGCGACGGATTCTTTTTCCGCAACAAGAAGATTGTCGTCATCGGCGGCGGCGACTCCGCAATGGAGGAAGCCAGCTTCCTGACGCGCTTCGCTTCGGAAGTAGTGCTGGTCAACCGCCGCACAGAACTGCGCGCCTCCAAGATTATGCAGGATCGGGCGCGCCAGAACAGCAAGATTCGCTGGTCCCTGAACCGGACCCCGCTGGAAGTGATCGCGGGCGAGCATGGCGTTACCAGCCTGAAGGTGCGCAACAATGAGACCGGCGAGGAGGAGATTATCGCGACGGACGGCATCTTCGTGGCAATCGGCCATACGCCGAACACGAAGTTCCTGGCCGGCCAGCTTGATGCCGACGAGCAGGGCTATCTGCTGGTTAAGCCGGGCACGACCGAGACGAACATTCCCGGCGTATTCGCCTGCGGGGATGTGCAGGACAATCGGTACCGCCAGGCGATTAGCGCCGCAGGCACGGGCTGTATGGCCGCGCTGGATTGCGAGCGTTACTTGGAGAGCGCAGAGAGCGAGTAAAGGAGAGAGAGCATGGAGGAGAAAGTGATTGTCTATACGAGCACTTATTGCCAATATTGCTCGCATGTCAAAAAGTTCCTGGGCGAGCGCAACGTCGAATTCGAAGAGCGGAACATCGACAAGGATGAGAAGTACGCCGAAGAGCTGTGGAATACCGGCATGCGCGCGGTACCGGTAACGCTTGTCGGGGAGAAGATGATTCTCGGCTTCAACCCGATTCAACTGAATCAAGCGTTGGCCGCCCGCGCATAATCGGAGATCGGCGGAAGGCCTATGCAGCCTTGCCTAGATACGATTGCGACGGAATCCGCTCTATGGGCGGATTTCTCCTTATATATAAAGATGATAGAGATGCAGCACTTGCTGGGACTTGTGGATTGGAGGCCATCATATGAATGCAGCAACTTTACTACTATTCGGAGCGACGGGCGATTTGGCGAAGCGCAAAATCTACCCTGCCCTGTTCAACCTACATCTTGACCGCAAGCTGCCCGCCGGCTTCTCCATATTCGGCATGGGCCGCAGTGCGTGGAATGACACGGAATTCCGCCGTCGCGTAGCGCAATCGATCAGCGACTTCTCCCGGCGGCCGGCGGCGGACGAGGCGGAATTGAACGCGTTCCTGGAACGGTTCCGTTTCTGCCGCCTGAATGTGGCGGCTCCCGAAGACTTCGCGCGGCTGCTGGAGCAGGTGCGGGCGAGCGAGCAAGAGCTTGGCCTTGCCGAGAACCGGATGTTCTATCTCTCGGTTGCGCCGGAGCTGTTCGAGCCGATCGTCCGCCACATTCACGAGAGCGGCTTGAGCCGCGTATCCGGCTGGAAGCGGCTCCTGATCGAAAAGCCGTTCGGCCGCGATCTGGCATCGGCCCGCGCGTTGAATGCGCTGCTGGGCAGCGTCTTCCGCGAGGAGGAAATCTTCCGCATCGATCATTATCTCGGCAAGCGCATGGTGCAGAATCTGCAGAAGCTTGAATATACGAATCCGATGCTCCAGGCCGTCTGGAAAAACCAATACATCGCCAATGTGCAGATTACGGCGAGCGAGACGGTCGGCGTAGAAGAGCGCGCGGCCTATTACGACGAGGCCGGCGCCATTCGCGACATGGTGCAGAATCATCTGCTCCAAGTGTTGGCGATGTTCGCCATGCAGCTTCCCCGCCGCGGCACGGCGGCGGATATGGCGGACAAGAAGCGCGCCCTGCTGGCCTCGATGCGGCCGCTGCTGAAGGAAGAAGCCGAACGCTCCATCGTACGCGGCCAATATGCGGCGGGGGCGATGGGCGGAGAGCCGGTGCCGGCCTACCGGGATGAGCCTGGCATCGAGGAAGGCTCCAGCAATGATACGTATATAGCGGCGCGCATCATGATCGATGATTATTTCTGGCAGGGGGTTCCTTTCTACCTGCGGACCGGCAAGCGGATGGCGAAGAAGGCGACCCGCATCGTGGTTGAATTCAAGGATCCGCTCGACAAATACAGCCGCACGAACGAACTGACCGCGCCGAATCTGCTGATTATCGACATCGGGCCGCATGAAGGCATCTCCTTCCAGTTGAATGTGAAGGATGGTCAGCACCGCTTCATATCGGACCCGGTCCGTCTTCACTACGCGGCGGATCAGAGCGGCGTTCCCGAAGCCTATGAGAATCTGATCGAAGGGGCCATTCAGGGCGATGCCGCGTTCTTCGCCCGCTGGGACGAAGTAGAGCTGTCCTGGCAATGGATACAGCCGGTACTGGAAGCCTTCGCGGAGAATCGGGTGCCGCTGCGCTTCTATGAGGCGGGCAGCGACGGCCCGGAAGCGGCTCAGCGCCTGCTGGAGGAGGACGGCTTCCACTGGTGGGCGCTGACCGGCCCCGAAGCGGATCCGAGCCGGGACGCGGACGAGTACCGAACGGAACGCGAGGCGGTCTATGAAGCGGCGCGATAAGCGGAAGGCAACATCCGGTCTTCGGTATTCCCGCGGATAGAGCGTATTGAGGAGGGGGCGGCGCGACAGTGCGGCGAAGCAAGCAGCGCCGGATGTCAGCGAACGGTTCCCGCCACAGCGCCGCAAGTCATCGGCCTCCAGGCGAAGGCAATGGCTTGCGGCGCTGCGCCGTTCTATCGGATCGATAAAGCCGCAGCGATCGGGTAATGATCCGATGCCACTGAACGGACGACCTCGCGCGGTGCGCCGGTGGCGATGCCTTCGTTGACGAGAATATAGTCGATCGTCTCCGTGGCCCCGCCGGCGGGGTAGGTATAGGCCGCGGGAAAATCGGCGAACACGTTCCGGAACGAGCGGGACATCGCGGCGAGCTCCGGACTGTCCGGTTGGGCGTTGAAGTCGCCTGTCAGGATGGCCGGTCCGGTCTGTCTGGCGGCGATATCGCGAATCTCCGCTATCTGTGCAAGCCGTTCCTGCTGCTCCAAGCCGAGATGGGTGACATAGAAGCATACTCTCGTATCCTGAACGACCAACTCGCTCTCCAGCAATCCGCGCTGTTCCTGGCCGCCGCTGTCCAGCAAGTAATGCTGATGATGTACAATCGGATACTTGCTCAGGACAGCAATGCCATACTGCCTCCGTTCGGTCCGCCCCGGCTCGGGATCCCCGTCCAGGTTGGCGCCATACGCATACTGCATCCCCAAGCGTGCGGCCAATACCGTAATCGTATCCTCGTATTTGCTCCGCCTGTCGAAATGGCGGTCGACCTCCTGCAAGCCGACGACGCCGGCGCCCGCTCTGCGGATAACGCCCGCAATCCGCGCCGGATCATACCGGTCATCCATTCCGCGCCCATGCTGAATGTTGTACGACATGACGGTTAGCGATGCTGTACCTTGTGTCATGAACTCACCCCTGAATTGTAGCGTAGTCTCCTCTCCTGCTAACGTTCGCACAGATGATGGCCGCCGTCAATGGGGCGGCGCCAGCCGTTTTTTTCACGGAACTGCGGCCCTGTACAATATTTTGGAAAAATTTTATTTTCGGCACGAGGAAATTTGTGGGCGGCAGCGAATTACAATCGTACAAAACAGAAAATTGGAGATTCCCGTTCCTGGATAAAGACAGAATCATTCCGCTCGAAGTCATTTGGGGATGCGGCGATTGAAAGGGGATACTCATATGCATTTGAAGCAAATTGACTTGTTCGATTTCGCCTTCAACAATGCGTCTATCGGGATGTCGATCGTGTCTCTGGAGGGCCGGTTCATTCAAGTCAACCGCGCCTTGTGCAGCATGCTCGGCTACGATGAGCGAGAACTGCTGGCATTGAATTTTCAGTCGATTACCCATCAGGATGATCTCGAGGAGAACCTGGAGTACGTCTACCGGCTCTTGAACATGAAGATCGAAGCGTACCGTATGGAAAAGCGGTACATACATAAGCAAGGGCATCCGGTATGGTGCTTGGTCAACGTCTCCGTCGTGCATAACGAGAATGGAGAGCCCATATTTTTGTTCTCGCAGTTCCATGATATTACGGCCGAGAAAATGACGGAAATCGCGCAGCGCAAAACGGAAAGCGTGCTGCGGGAGAAGGAGGAGTCGTTCCGCATCCTGCTGGAGGAGCTTCCGCTCGCCGTTATCATTACCCGGCATGGGATCTGCCAGTATGTCAACCGGGCGGGAATACAATTGCTCGGCGCGCGCGGCCCCGAGGAAGTATTGGGCGTATCCACGCATGAGTTCGTCGATCCGAGCAATCATGACAAGATCAAGGACAGACGGCGAAGATATCGTCAGGGAGGGAAGCTGGGCACGGTCAAATATAAGCTCCGCTGCTATGACGGAGAGATTAAATCTGCGGAGGGCGTCTCGATACCGACAACATTTCTCGGCGAAGAGGCGGTGATTGGCGTGTTCCAGGATGTGACGGAGCGGAAGAAGGAAGAGGAGCGCATCATCCAGTCGGAGAAGCTATCGATCGTCGGGCAGCTGGCCGCGGGAATCGCTCATGAAATACGCAACCCGATCACCTCGATCAACGGATTTCTCAAATTGCTGCGATCCTTGAAGACGGAGAAGGAGCAATACTACGACATCATCGAATCGGAGCTGAAAAGCATTGAGATCATCTGCAATGAGCTGCTTATTTTGGCGAAGCCGAATCTGGTCACGACCCGGCGCGCGAATCTGGTGCAGCTGCTGGAGCAGAGCATCGCGCTGATGAGCGCCCAGGCGACGATGAAGAACAGCACGATTGCCGCCGATCTTCCGCCGTGGGAGATATGGCTGCACTGCGAGCCGAATCAGATCAAGCAGGTGTTCGTCAATTTAATTAAAAATGCGATCGAAGCGATGCCGGACGGCGGACATATTAATATAGGCGTAGCGGTGAGAGACGGATTCGCGCTGATTACGATTGAAGACGAGGGCTGCGGAATTCCTCCGGAGAAGCTGGAGATGCTGGGCCAGCCGTTCTATACGACGAAGGGTTCCGGGACGGGTCTCGGTCTGATGGTCAGCTACAACATTATGGACAATCACGGGGGGAGCATGTCGGTGGACAGCGTGCCGCAGCAGGGGACGACCTTTACGGTGGCGCTGCCGATTCTCAATGAGTAGGGCCGGCGCGGATTGAGCAGAGCAGAGAGCAGAGCAGATCCGATAGGCAGACGGATAGGTCAGATCCGATAGCAGATCCGATAGGCAGACGGATAGGTCAGATCCGATAGCAAATCCGCATAGGCAGACGAATAGGGCTGACGAAGCACTTTCGAAGCGCAGGGATGGATACGCGCCGACGGAGGTGCTTTTTGCCGCAATCGCGGATCGGGGACTAGTTCAAATTTCATCTATCCGTTATATTGATATATAGTGCTGCCATTTTTGTCAAAATAGGCTAGAAAACGCGAGGTGACCAAGATAGCACACGGTCTTAAACCATTCTTTTTGCCCAATCGGCCTTATCAATTAAAGACGCTTATCCTGCTGCTCGTAACGATCGTGGTGGCTCTGTCTCTCATTTTGACCGGGATCCTTATCGCGAACGACTATGCGGCCGCAACCCAGCGAAGCCAGGAGGAGAGGGCGCAAGCCATCGCAAGCGCGGTCGGCCAGACCCCGGCCATTCTGGACAGCCTGCGCAACGGAACCTATGGCGGCCCCGTCCAGACGTATACGATGAAAGTGAAAGCGGATACAAACGTGGAGTACATCGTCGTCATGGATATGAACAGCGTTCGCCTGTCTCATCCCAATGAAGAGATGATTGGCCGCACGTTTGTCGGAGGAGATGAAGGGCCGGCCCTGGAAGGGAAAAGTTATACGTCCGTTGCAGTCGGTACGTTAGGAGAGTCGATGCGCGCCTTTATGCCGATCTGGGACGGAGGAGAGCAGCTTGGCGCCGTGGCGGTCGGGATAGCCAAGGATAAAATCAATGACGCGGTATGGCGCAGTCAACAGATCATCCTTCTCGGCATGGGGGTAGGCTTGGCGGCAGGCTTGATCGGGGCGCTCCTGCTGGCGCAGAAGGTCAAGCGCTCGATGTACGGCCTGGAGCCGGTTGAAATCGCGAAGCTGCTGGAGGAAAAGGAAGCGATGCTCGCTTCCGTTCGCGAAGGAGTCGTCGCTGTGGATGAACGGGGGATCATGGTGGTAGCCAATCGGGCCGCGCGGGATATGTTCAAGCGGGCGGGGCTTCCCGCCGATCCGATTGGACAACATGTGCGGGATTACATGCCTGCATCCAAATTGCAGGACGTGCTGGTCCACCAAAGAATAGAGCTGGATCAGCAGCAAACCTTGAACAATCTGGAAATCGTCGTGAACTGCGTTCCTGTCAAGGCTGCCGGCAAGCTGGTTGGCGCACTGGCTACGTTCCGGGACAAAACAGAGCTGACGAGCATGCTGGAGCAATTGTCGGGCGCCAAAACTTATGCGGAAAGCCTGAGGGTCCACACCCATGAGTTCATGAATAAGCTTCATGTCATATCCGCTATGGTGCATACGGAATCATACAAGGAGCTTCAGGCGTATATTAAGCGGATTTCCCATCATTATCAACAGGATGTGGGCTGGGTCTCCAGCCATGTGAAAGACCCGGTGTTAGCGGGATATTTGCTGAATAAGCTCAGCTTCCTGCAAGAGCATGGTGTCGAAGTGACCTTGACCGGGCGGGAAGCGTGGCCGGCCATTACGCGGCCGGATGTTCTTGACGCGCTGATCACCATTATCGGGAATACGCTGGACAACGCCTATGAAGCGATAGCCGGGCAGGAGGACAAAGAAGTCATGGTTGAACTGTCTTCCACGATGGAAGGCTGGCTGGAGTGGACGGTGCGGGATAATGGTCCAGGTCTGGCGGAGGAGCTTGCCGGGGAGATCCGCAAAGGTAATTCCACCAAAGGGGAGGGACGGGGGTACGGCCTGCATCTGATCCACACAGCGGCGGCAGACACAGACGGAACGGTACATATATCTTCGCGGAAAGGAGACGGGATGACATTGACGGTGCGCATTCCATACCAGGCATGATTCAGGTCTTGATTGTTGAAGATGATCCGATGGTAGCGAAGTTCAACGGGATGTATGTGGACAAGGTGCCGGGCTTCGCATTGGCGGGAACGTCCGACGGAATCGAAGCAGGCTGGGAGATTCTGCAGAGCCGAAAAATCGATTTAGTGTTGCTTGATGTGTATATGGCGAACAAGAATGGACTTGATCTGCTCGTCGATGTAAGGAACGCCAACCTTGCAATTGATGTTATCGTGGTCTCTTCTGCAAATGACCAAGCTTCCGTACAAACGGCTCTTCGCTACGGAGCCGTTGATTACTTGATCAAGCCCTTTGACTTTGAGCGGTTCCAAGCGGCGCTCATGCGGTACAAGTATAGATGCATCCATATGCGGAAGGATGGCATTCAGCAAGAAGAGCTTGATGCATTGTTTTATCCGGGGGGCGGGAATAAAGGATGGGTTGAGGAGACCCTGCCAAAAGGGATTACGAAAGAAACGTTTCTTCGCGTCCTGCGCGAGATTAATAAGCTGGAGGGCTGGTTCTCCACGGCAGCTTTGGCCGAGTTGACAGGGATTTCACGAGTGTCTCTGCGCAAATATCTCCGTTTCCTGGAGGAAAGCAACACACTGCTCAGCGATGTCAGCTATCAAGGCAGCGGCCGCCCGCTTCAGCAGTATAAGCTCAGCGCAGAAGGGCTTGATTACGTGCTTTCTATTTTGCAAAAATCCAATTAAAGTACTAGACAGGTGAGCTCGTGCGCTGTGGCGCCGAGCTTTTTTTTCGTCCCAGGCACTTTTTTTAGTTACAAAAGCCATGACATTAGTTAAAAAATGTATACAGATAAATAAATATGTAAGAAAATTGGGCGAAAACGCTTACAAATGGGGGATGAATGATGAAGCAATTGGTAGTATCCGCTTGGCGCAGCCTGTGGGCACAGCACAAGCGAACGAAAGAGGTATTGACGGTATCCGGCCAGGCGGCGGCTCAGGTTCAACCTGGCGTCAAGTCCAACAAACCGTATGCCACAGCTCAGCTTGTCGGATTTCTGCTGGGGCCTGCTTTGTTTATGTTGACGATGCTATTTTTTCAACCCGAGGGGTTGTCTGCGGAAGGGAGATCCGTGCTCGCCGTTACGTTATGGATTGCTGCATGGTGGATTACCGAGGCGATTCCGATACCGGCTACTTCTCTGCTGCCGCTAATTCTGCTTCCTGTCACGGGGGCAATGCAAGGCAATGTGGTCGCCTCATCCTACGGCAACGATATTATTTTCTTGTTTTTAGGCGGCTTTTTTATCGCCACCGCGATGGAAAAGTGGAATTTGCACAAAAGAATGGCACTGTCGATTATCTCGGTAATCGGGACAAGCACGCAGCGCATCCTGCTAGGCTTTATGGCCGCTACCGGATTTTTGTCGATGTGGGTATCCAATACGGCAGCCGTCATGATGATGATCCCGATGGGATTGGCGATTACGGCCCAGATTGCGAGCACATTGGCCGGCAAGCCGGAAGAGAAGGAGCTGCCGAAATTTGAGAAGTCCCTTATTTTTGGCATCGGCTATGCAGGGACGATCGGCGGGCTCGGAACACTCATCGGCACTCCGCCTAACATTATTCTTGTCGCCCAGATGAATGAGCTGTTCGGCATTACAATCTCCTTTGCCCAGTGGATGCTGTTTGGCATTCCCGTCGTCATGCTCATGCTCTTTTTTACGTGGCTTTATTTGGGAAAAATGAAGTTCAGAACATCGATCCGCCAGCTTCCGGGCGGAAGAGAGTTAATTGAGAGCGAACGCAGCAAGCTTGGCAAAACCAGCTTTGAAGAAGGCATGGTTGGCCTCGTATTCGTTTTTGCCGCTTTTATGTGGATCACGCGCGAGTTTTTATGGGTAGAGGGCGGTTGGTTCATGGCCATTCCCGGCATCTCGGACGGGATGATCGCGATTATGGCTGCAGCCCTGTTGTTTATCCTTCCGGCCAAAGCAGAATCAGGCTCCCGCATTTTGAATTGGAGTGATTCCAAAGACATTCCGTGGGGCGTGCTCCTTCTGTTCGGAGGCGGTCTGGCGATTGCGGCAGGCTTCCGCTCCAGCGGTCTGTCTGACTGGATGGGCGAACAGTTGACGATGCTTGACGGTTTCCATCTTATTGTCATTATTTCATGCGCTACGCTTCTCATTATGATGATGACCGAGCTCACGTCCAATACGGCAACCGCGACGATGATCTTGCCTGTCGTAGCCGCGCTCGCGATCGCCTTAGGCATTCATCCGTTCGCTCTTATGATCCCGTGCGCCATGGCGGCCAACTGCGCCTTCATGCTTCCGGTCGGCACGCCGCCCAATGCGATCATCTTCGGTACGGGCAAATTAAAGATTATGGACATGGTCCGGGCCGGTTTTTCCGTTAACGTATTCGCCACACTCATCATTATCCTTGCCGTCTATTATTTACTGCCGATCGTCTTCGGAATTGACCTGAACGTTATTCCTGACAATCTGTTGACCAAGGCGCAGGGCTAGGTTTCTATTCTGCGAAAAGCCAAAGAGCCGGAGCGTTGCGTGCAGCCCTTGGCTCCAAATCTTTCATTTGCCGCTTGTCATAATTGTTGGCAGAACCGGTTCCTTTGCGGAGCCGGTTTTTTGGTGCGCATGCTCTGTCGTGAAGGCCCTGATGGAAAGGCGGGGGTGCCAACCTTCGTGACTGGGGGCATTGGATGCAGGGCACACTTGACAGAAGGAGATAAATATAATATCTTTAATTCGAGATATTAACTGATGTAATTGATTCATACTGAGATAAAAAGGAGAGATCCATATGACTTTGCAGACGGCAGGGATTCATCATATTACCGCTTTTGCCCGGGATCCGCAGGCGAACGTTGACTTTTATGCCGGCGTTCTCGGCTTGCGGCTTGTCAAGAAGACGATTAACTTCGATGCGCCGGAAGTATACCATTTGTATTTCGGGAACGAGGCGGGCGGTCCGGGGACGATCATTACGTTCTTCCCGTGGCCGGATTCCCGCAGAGGCCGCATCGGGGGCGGCCAGGTCGGCATGACGACGTATGTCGTTCCGCCGGGCGCACTGGACTTCTGGGAAGCGCGGCTGAGACGGTTCGGCATCTCCGTCATGACAGGCCGCCGCTTCGGGGAGAATTATGTGCAATTTACAGACAATGAAGGCTTGCGGCTGGAACTGGTGGAACGGGAGGAAGGCCCGGCCAGCCAATGGTCGTTCGGCGGAATTCCGGCGGACAAGGCGATCAAGGGCTTCGGCGGAGCGGTGCTGTTCAGCGTGCATGCCAACGAGACGATGAACGTGCTGGAGCATGTGCTCGGCTTGACCCGGGTCGGCGAGGATACCGGATTCGTCCGCTTCCGGGCGGCCGGGGAGCTCGGCAATCTGATCGATATTCCGAAGTCGGATATGGAGCCGGGAGTGGGGGGCGCAGGAACCGTGCACCATATCGCCTGGCGGGCCCGTGATTATGAGGAGCATGGGGAGTGGCGGAGCAAGGTGGAGCAGAGCGGCTATCATCCGACGCCGATCGTCGACCGCCAATATTTCAACGCCGTCTACTTCCGGGAGAGCGGCGGGATTCTGTTCGAGATTGCGACGGATCCGCCGGGCTTCATGCGCGATGAACCGTTCGAGTCACTTGGAGAGAGCCTGATGCTGCCGGAATGGTTCGAGCCGCACCGCACCCGGATTGAAGCGAACCTGCTGCCGATCGAAGTAAGACCGCTCAAGGAGGGAGAGGCATGAGACATCTGTATGAAAAAGGGACGGACGAGTCGGCCCCGACGCTGGTGCTGCTGCACGGGACGGGCGGTTCGGAGCGCGATCTGGTGCCGCTGGCCCGGATGATCTCGCCGGGTTCGGCGGTGCTCAGCCTTCGCGGCAATGTGCTGGAGAATGGGATGCCGCGCTTCTTCCGGCGGCTCGCGGAAGGCATCTTCGATGAAGAGGATCTTCTGTTCCGGACGGGAGAAGTGAACACCTTCCTGGATCAAGCGGCGGAACAGTACGGATTCGATCGGCGCAATCTCGTGGCGGTCGGATATTCCAATGGCGCGAATATCGCCGCCAGCCTGCTGTTCCATATTCAAGAGGCATGGGCCGGCGCCATTCTCCACCATCCGATGGTGCCGCGCCGCGGCGTCGTGCTGCCTGAGCTGAGCGGTCTCCCCGTCTTTATCGGGGCAGGCAAGAACGACCCGATCTGCTCGCCGCAGGAGACGGAGGAGCTGGAAGGACTGCTGCGCGGAGCGGGCGCCGACGTAACCGTTCATTGGGAGCGATACGGCCATCAATTGACCTCTAGCGAGGCGGAGGCGGCAGCGGACTGGTTCCGCGACAAGTTTTTGCCGTAAGGCCGTAAGGGAGTATTGGGAGTGCCTATTGATGAATGAGCACATGGGCTGTCTTCTACGTAGTGTTAAGCTACCGTGAGACAGCCCCAGCTTGTGAACGTAGAGTACCGCGTTTTGACGGGCATGCCCAATTATTCATTCCTTGCTCAAGCATTGGAGGTGACGGTTGGTTCGCTTTGTTTCGTTCCGCTGAAATGATGCTGTCTGGTTCCGCCCTGATTTTACGTTGATTCCACGCCGATTTCCCTCTGAACCTCGCTGATAGTCTCTGATCCTTACTGATCCTGACTGACTTCTCTCAGATTAACATTGATTCAGGCTGTACCTCGCTGCTCCTCTCTGACTGCTCATTGATTCACGCTGTTCCTTGCTGCTCCTCACTGACTGCTCATTGATTCACGCTGTTCCTTGCTGCTCCTCACTGACTGCTCATTGATACTCGCTATTCCTTTGCTGCTCCTCACTGACTGCTGATTGATGCTCGCTGTACCTCGCTGCTCCTTACTGACTGCTCATTGATACTCGCTATTCCTTGCTGACTGCTGATTGATTCTCGCTGCTCCTCTCTGTTCCACGCTGATGCCACTCTGTTCTCGCCGCCCAACTTGCCGAAAATACTGCAAATATGCAGTTTTCCTTTAAGGTGTTTACTCCATTAGAGGCATTCCTGCAAAACCGCAGGAATTTCCGGCATGTCAATGGCTTGAAAGCAAAAATCGGAGAAATTGATGCGCTTTTGAGGCCGTTGGAAAACCCCTGTTTTTTTGGAGGGGTGAGTACCTAATCGAAACTTGGCATTCAGAGCGTCATTGCCTTCTGGAGGCATCATTATCTCCTGGGGTTTTAACGTGTGGAGTGAATTGCTGCCATTTTACAGGAATTTCGGCTCAATGAGTCCACATTTCGAGGAATTGCTGCACAGCTACATCATTTTAGGCCCTTTTGAGCTAAGTCGAAGAGAAACGGGTGAAATTGCTGCAGTTTCACAGGATTCGCTTTCTGGAAAAGTCGTCCATATCGAATTGCTGTATTGGTGCAGGATTTTGCCTACTGAATCAACGTGTCTTGAGAAACCGTGCAGTTTTGAGGATTTCGTCTATCGGATAGACATTTCATTGTACAGTTTTCAGGCACTTCGATCAGATAAAATTTTTCTACTGAGAGATAAGTCCTGATGAAGTGCCCAAAAATCCTTTGGACTTTCTCAACAGCCTGGCTTTTGCAGGAATTTCATCTAAAGTCAGCTCAAATAGCGAAAAATCCTGCGTTTAGGCAGGATTTCGCGCCTGATCTATTTTCTGCGGAGTTGTCTGCCACCGTCTATCATCCATTTTGCGACGCGTTGCCCGTGCCATCTTCTCCTACTTCCCGTATCCGCTGCTTTTCCGCCTTTCCCCTGGCCATTTTTTCATAACCTAGGGGACACCCCGTTGTGTTACTTGGCATCCCTCGCCGGGATAAGCGAGGAGATAGGATACAGCCGTCCGCCCAGAGCGAATGACGCGGTGCCCGATTCTTCGGAGACGACAAGCACGAGCGCATCGCTGCGCTCGCTCAAGCCTGCCGCGGCCCGGTGGCGCGTGCCGAATCTGGACCCGGGAGGAATCGACATGGAGAGCGGCAATATATTGCCGGCCGACAGTATCTCGTTCGCGCGGATAACGACGGCACCGTCATGAAGCGGGCTGCCCGAGATGAAGATGGATTCGAGCAGCGAGTGGGTCAAGGTCGCGCCGATTGGCGTCCCGGGCTGGATCAGATGATCGAGCGGATCCTGGCGCTGCACGACGATCAACGCCCCGAGTCTTCGTTGGGACAAATGATGAATGCTCAGCGTCAACTCGGCATATTTGTCGGTGTAGGGGGACAAATAACAGTTCAAATAGAACGAGGCCGCCGTCGATTCAAGCGCGAGAATGCTTTTGCGGAACTGCTCGAACTGTCCGAGCATGCAGTTGTCCGATTCATCGAAGACTTCCAGGCTCTGCCTGATATCAACGGAGAGCTGCTTGAGCTGCTCCTTCAATTGCTGCTTGACGATGGATAGATCGCAATTTTCCGTCTCCATGCTCCTAGCTCCTTGTCTTGCCGATTTTCTGGTTATTGTTAATGTAAACCTTCCGGGACCTCCTTATACAGAAAAGTTCATCTTAGCCAACCCGTTACGGCTGCCCGCCGATTTCCAACCTAGCTCCTGATGTGATAATTTTAGTATAAATGATGCGTATCCTTTTTGACCGTTCGGCCGTTTACGTAGTGTAACACGAAAGGAATTAGCAAAGGAGGGCCCCATTCCATGGCCTTTGTGAAATCCAATCAGACTTCTTCTGCGAGCGAGGCGCATAATGCTATCCTGGAGGCGCTGCCTTCGCTGCGGAAATATTGCATGTCCCTGACCGGCTCGCCATGGGATGCGGAGGATTTGGTCCAGGATGCCTGCCTTAAGGCGATCCCCGTATTCCGGCGCCCGGGCGGCAAGCCGCTTCAGACGGAAGCGTATTTGCTGCGGACGGCGAAGCATGCCTGGATCGACCGCATTCGTAAAGATAGAAGCGCGCAGCGGCTTCAGCTGCTGCAGCCGCTGCAGGATCTGATTGAAGTCCCGGATCCCGATGCCGGCATGGAGCTGGAAGCCGCCATGTCTTGGCTGCTGGCATATTTGCCGCCATTGCAGCGGACCGTGCTGCTGCTGAGAGAAGGGCTTGGCTATTCAGCGGCGGAGACGGCTGCCCTGCTCCATACGACGGAAGGAGCGGTTAAGTCTGCGCTGCATCGCGCCCGATCCGTCCTGCGGACTGAGCTCCCGGCGGAAGAGGAGCAGCTTCCCGTCCCCGAAGGGGTGGATGACAGGCTGCTGAAGGACTATCTGTCCGCCTTCCGGAGCGGAGAGGCCGCCCGCATCGTCGAGCTGGGGCTGCAGGGCGCAGTTGAGCCGGTCGTCTCTCTGCATGCCGTCCTGGGGGGCTCCGCCAGCCGCGGTCAGGGAATGCTTACCAATGGTGGTCGTCCATCTTCTTGGAGGATGGCGGCCTGACGAGAGGAGCCTTTGCATGAATTTCATACCGTATGTGGTCGAGCAGACCAAGGCGGGAGAACGCAGCTACGATATTTATTCGCGCTTGCTGAAGGACCGGATTGTCATGGTATCGGGAGAGATTGAAGATCAGATGGCCAATTCGATTGTTGCGCAGCTGCTGTTCCTGGCAGCGGAGGATCCGGATAAGGACATTCAGATGTATATCAATAGTCCGGGCGGCTCGGTGACGGCCGGATTCTCCATCTACGATACGATGCAGTTCATCAAGCCGGACGTGTCCACCATTTGCATCGGCATGGCTGCCAGCTTCGGGGCGATGCTGCTGACCGGCGGCGCGAAGGGCAAGCGGATGTCGCTCGCCAACAGCGAAGTGATGATCCACCAGCCGCTTGGCGGGGTACGCGGTCAGGCGTCCGATATCCAGATCCATGCGGAGTGGATACTGAGCACGCGGCGGAAGGTGAACCGGATTTTGTCCGGGCATACCGGCCAGCCAATTGAGCGGATCGAGCAGGATACGGATCGCGATCGCTTCATGGATGCGAAGGAAGCGCTCGCGTACGGGATAATCGACAAGATTATTGCTTAGCGGATTGCAGGCGGCGAAGCCCTTGGAACCGGTCTGGAGACGGCAGTGTCCGTCGCACTGGCTGACCGGGGGCTTTGCTGTGGCCTTAGCTGTAGGGCTTTGCCGCAGGCGTTGTTGCCGCGAACCGTGATCCGCAGGCCTTAGGCGAGCAAGCCTTGCGAGAGCAGGAGAACGGACATATGATGGAGAAGATTTCTAGGCACGGAGATGTCGAATCGACAACATCTATGACTATGTTGTTCATGGGAGTGGAGTTCAGCGATGCAATCTTGTCATCTGCAAGGCAGTGGAGTATGGAATGAAGACGCCCTCATCCTTAACGAGCGGAGTCAGGTGTACGGGGTGGTCGACGGAGCCACCTCTCTTGGCGGTTACCGGGACGAATCCGGTTATACGGGCGGGTATATCGCCGCGCAGCTGCTCGCTGCCCACGCGATAGAGGCAGCGGACGGCATGCCGCTGGAACAGATGGTGATGCAGGCGAATGCCGCGCTGCGGGAGAAAATGAGGAAGGCCGGGATCAATACAGCCGACAAGGCGCAGCTGTGGAGCGCGGCATTCGCGTTGTTCCGCGTGCGGGAAGACTGGATTGAATATGTTCAGGCCGGCGACTGCATGCTCTTCGCCAAATATGAAGACGGTACCTACCGGCGGCTGACGCATGATCAGGTAGCGCTGTTCGATCGCGCGCTGCTGCACAAGCGTCAGGAGGCGTTGGAGCTCGGCATTCGTGAACCGGCCGAGATTCTTCGTTATCTGCTGCCATTCCAGCGCGAGAACCGGTTCAGAGCGAATGCGCGCGGCGGCTACGCCGTCTTGAACGGAGATCCGGAATTGGAGCGCGGCATGGAGGCGGGACGCATCAGCCGCTCCGGGCTGACGGCGATCTATGCGGTCACGGACGGGTTCTTCCACGGCGTGGACGCCGACAAGCAGGAAGACGTCTGGACACCGATGCTGGAGGCGATCGACCGCCAAGGTCTGGAAGCTTATGCGAAGCGGTTGATCGAGAGGGAACAGGCGGATTCGGACTGCTCCGCCAACCCGCGGCTGAAAATATCCGATGATAAGTCAGGCATCGTATGGACGAGCCCGCAGGCGTGAACGCTCATGTTGAGAAAAAATGAGGGGAAAATGAGAGCGCCTGCATGTACGGCACCTCTCCGGCATACCGGATCAGGGGCGCAATAATCGGGCTTGCAGCGCTGCAACACGGCTGTACGCGCACTACAGGACCGCCAGAATCATTCTGGCGGTTTTGTCATGTCTGGGGGCGGGATGAGCTGTCAAGAGGGGTTTTATGAGAAAAGTCTAATCGGTTTCTCATCGGACGGCGCAAACATAACGGGCATCGAGTACATTTCACTATTAGGAAAATAATGGCTAAATTTTATGTGTTATGTTGGTTTCAGGTGAATTGCCTAACCCGATTTGAAGGAGGATGTATTTCATTGAAACCAGCCAAGTTCGGTATGATCCTAATTAGTGTCAGCTTGAGCGTCTCATTTCTGATGTCAGCGAGCGTGATGATGCCGCTGCAGCCGGTGAGTGCGGCCACTGCAACCACGAGCAGCGCCAAAGCGAAAAGCATCATTGCGACCGGAAAAAAATATATGGGCGTACCCTATAAGTTCGGAGCGAAATCCGGCATAACGAGCGCATTTGACTGCTCATCATTTGTTCAATATCTATACAAGAAGCAAGGCATCAAGCTGCCGCGGACTTCGAAGCAGCAATCGAAGGTCGGCACGAAGGTAAGCAAGAGCCAGATGAAGCCGGGAGATCTGGTGTTCTTCTACTCTCCGGTTCATCATGTCGCCATTTACATTGGAGACGGTAAAATCCTGCATACTTACGGCAAACCGGGCGTTACAATCTCCAGCCTCGATGGAAATTGGGGCAAGCGCATCACAGGGATTCGCCGCGTCCTGTAACCGGACAAGCTATGATAAGGCCTCCTGAAGATACGAGTCTCGTATCTTTAGGAGGCCTTATTGCATGCTCGGGACGCTGCGCGGAGCGGGAGGCAGGCATACCGTGAAGGTGCTTCCTTCGCCGAGGCGGCTCTCTACCGTGATGCTGCCGTGGTGATTATTCACCAGCTGCTTGGCAATCGATAAGCCGAGGCCGGTGCCGCCGGTTGCCCGGGAGCGCGCTTTGTCCACCCGGTAGAACCGATCGAATATGCTGCCGATCTCATCGTCGGGAATTCCGATTCCGGAATCGGCGACGGAGAAGCATACGCGTCCCTGGTTCCGCGCCACCTCCACCCGAATCCAGCCTCCCGGGTTCGTGTAGCGGATGGCATTCTCGATCAGGATGATCGCGACCTGGCGGAGCTGGTCCTCGTCACCGACCACGAAGGCTTCCTTGTCCATGTTGACGTGTAGCGTGATGCCGCGCTCCTCGGTCCAGAGCTGACGGATGGCTTGATGGATCGTATCGGAGAGATCGATCCGCTCCCGGCTCAGTGTGATACTGCCCGTTCGGGCCAGCGTCAGCAGCTGAGTGATAAGGCGCTGCATTCGTTCACTCTCCTGATCCAACGCTTCGAGTGAGCGGTTCAGAACATCCGGGTTGCTCGTCCCCCAGCGCTTCAACAGCTTGACATACCCCCGAAAGGCGGTCAGGGGGGTGCGGAGCTCGTGGGAAGCGTCCGAGACGAAATTTTTCTCCCGTTCGACCTGCTCTCCCAGCTGCACGAGCATATGATTGAGCGTACGGGCCAGATCGTTCAGCTCCCGCGGCGTATCCGGCACTGGAATTCGATGCTTGAGATCCGGATGATCCTGAATGCGCCGGACGGCGTTCGTGATGGCGAACAACGGAGCCAGATTTCTCTTCGTAACATGGTAGAGCCATAACGATCCGGCGGTGGAGCTGATCAGTCCGGTGATGAACAGCACTTGGGCCATAATCTGAAGGAGGCGCTCGACATTGTTCAATTGAACGCGAATATGAATCATTCCTTCTCCGCCGCCCAACGGATTCCAGACGAGCTGATCCCGGAAGAACAGGCCGCCCTTCGCGTTCCACTTCAACGTATCGACCACCCAATTCAGCTTCACTTCCTGCTGATTCGTATCATACGCCTCATACCAGCCACGGGATTGGGCAAGGACACGGCCGGATGCATCGATAACTTGGACGTAGTAATTCGCATGATCGGGATATAGCATCTCATCCAGAATATCTTGATACTGCTTATCTGCGGGCGTCTCTAGCGTATCAATTAATTTAAGCTCGACCGCGGTCAGCTCCCGGCGCGTATCCTGAATGACGGTATGGCTGACGGTGCCCATAATGAAGAGCCCGATCCAGATGATGACCCCAACCAAGCTCAGCACGTATAACAAGGTCGTGCGGAACATTAAGGTATCCGGCAGCAAAGAAACGAATTTGGGGGGACGGGAAAAGAAAGACTTCATCGGAATGACCTCCCGTTACAACGACGCTTGCCTTGGCTGAACCGGCAGAGCATCCCCTTACGATAAGCGCAGCACATAGCCGACCCCGCGCACAGTGTGAAGAAGCTTCGGCTTGTACGTTCGATCCAGCTTGTTGCGAAGGTAGCGGATATAGACGTCGACCACATTCGTCTCGCCGGCGAAATCATAGCCCCAGACGTCGGACAGGAGCTGCTCCCTGCTGATAACTTCTCCCTGATGCTCCATCAAGTAGAGAAGCAGGTCAAATTCCCGCTGCGTGAGATCGATCTGTTCGCCCTCGCGCGTCACCCGTCTTTTTTTCACATCGATCGACAAGCTGTCCACTTGATATACTTCCGGCGACGCGGCATGCCATGACGGATGATGCCGGCGCAATACGGTCCGGATGCGTGCCAGCAGCTCCTCGATCTCGAACGGCTTCGTAATGTAATCATCGGCCCCGGTGTCGAGGCCGGCGATTTTGTCGCCGATATAATCCCGGGCGGTAAGCAGAATGATAGGCACGTCGCTCGTCTTGCGGATGCGCCGGCATACTTCCAAGCCGTTCAGGCGCGGAATCATCCAATCCAGAAGGATCAGATTCCATTCCTGCTGCCTGAAATAGTCGAGCGCCTGCTCACCGTCCTGCGCCACCGTCACATCGTAGCCCTCATGCTGCAGCTCCAGCTGAAGGAACTCGGATACGTTATGTTCATCTTCCACGAGCAGAATCGATGTCATGGCATCACCACATTTCCCCTGTTTGCCCTTATTATGTCCGGACCGCCGCCAATCATGCCGAGCCCGGGCCGCTGAGCTGATCGATACGGCTGCGGAGTCCCGCTTGGACAGAGCGGGAATGCTCATCCTCGGAAGGCGGGCGCCTAATGGGGGGGCGATCTCCAGGCAGGAGCAGAGTTAGGATTCGCGAAATCATTATGCTACAATGAGAAAAAAGTCAATACTGAATCAATGATGTGGAGTGGAGAAGGGGGAATGCATATGGATCAGCCTCAACCCCAATCGAGGATGAGCAAGTTCAAACTGTTTTTTTTAAACAACCGCTTCGTTCTGTTTTTGCTGATTCTGCTGCTGATCGGCCTCAATATCTTTCTGCTGACGAAAATCTCGTTCATCTTCCATCCGCTGCTTGTCTTGATCAAGACCGTCCTGCTGCCGGTCATTTTGGCGGGCGTGTTATATTATCTGTTGAACCCGATCGTAGATTTTTTGCAGGAAAAAGGAGTGAAGCGGGTCTTTACGATCCTGCTGCTCTACCTCATCATATTGGGACTTCTTACGATAATCGTCTTAGCGGTGGTTCCGGTCATCCGTCATCAGGTAATGGAGCTGGTCTCGAACTTCCCGGCCTTCGCGGCCCATATCGAGAGGCTGCTGACCGACTCGATCGGCAGCGATTATATTCAGCGCTTCCAGCAGACCATCGATTTCGATACGGAGAAGCTGTTCGATACGATAACGGAGCGCGCCACGAGCTTATTGAATAATACATGGTCGAGCATTGGAGGCTTCGTCGGAGCCGTGACGGAGACGATTCTCGCTCTGGTGACCGTGCCGTTCATTCTGTTCTACCTGCTGAAGGACGGGAAGAAGCTCCCTGCTTATATTCTGGGGTTCTTACCGACGGCGCTGCGCAAGCAGACCGGGCAAGTGATGACGGAGATGAATCATCAGATCAGCTCTTATATCCGGGGGCAAATTATTATCAGCTGCTGCATCGGCATGCTTCTCTATATTGGCTATCTTATTATCGGTCTTGATTATTCGCTTATTCTGGCCATTATCGCCGCCTGCACGAGCATCGTTCCTTATCTGGGGCCAGCGATCGCGATAACGCCGGCGCTCATCGTGGCGCTCGTCACTTCGCCGATCATGCTGTTGAAGATGATCGTGGTCTGGACGGTCGTCCAGTTGATCGAAGGCAAGTTCATTTCCCCGCAAATTATGGGCAAGACGCTGCGGATTCACCCAATCACGATTATCTTCGTCATCCTGACGGCCGGCAATCTGTTCGGCGTCGTCGGCATCATCCTGGCCGTGCCTGGATATGCGGTAATGAAGGTCGCAGCCACGCATCTGTTCCGCTGGTTCCAAGCCCGATCCCATCTGTACGACGGGCCGCCTGCGGGAACGGATCCAACGGTTAAGGGGTAGCCGTTCACGATACGGCGCAGCCGTGCCCGGACCCGAGGTAGACCAGCTCGCAGGATTGCAACTGGTCTACGGGCCGCAGGCGAAGGCTAAGGATGCGGGATGGCGGGAATGGATGGCGGAAGGACCTCCGATACTTTTTTGAATGTAATCTGTTCCTGGCTCATCTGGAGCATCTGCTCCTTCACGATGGCTGCCGTAATATGCCCCGCGCTTCCGACATGACCAATGGCAATGCATACATTATGGTTTGTCAGATGCTGCCGCATCAGCATGAACTGCTTCTTAATCGCCGACGATTTATGAATATCGTCGAGGAAGATATGGTTCTCCAACGAGGGGATATTCACCTCTTTCGCCACTTTGGACACGATGCTCCGAAAGTTCGTATGGCTATCCAGGAAATAAAGGCCCCGTTCCTTGCACACTTCCAATATGACCCGCATCACTCTCGGATCCACCGTCACCTTGGAGCCCATATGATTGTTCATTCCGACCGCATGGGGCACGTTGTCGATCGCGGCATGCACCCGCTTGCGAATCTCGTCCTCACTTAAATCCGTTGTAATCGCTCCCGGTCCGAGCCACGCTTTTTTGCCTCCCAGCGCCTCCATCGGCATGTGTACAATGACTTCGTGACCAGCCGCATGCGCCCGCTCCGCGTCGCTCTTCGTATGCTTCAAAAAAGGCATCACAGCGGCGGTAACCTTGAAGGGCAGGTCCATAACCTCCTGAGTGCCGCGGCTGTTATTGCCGAAATCATCGATTACGATGACAGCCGTTTTCTCGGGTCCGGCCGTCGCCGTTCCGGGCAGCAGACAGACAATGAGCGCCAGCATGATAAGGTACCGGAAGCCTGATTTCACTAATGGGTGTCGTATCATTTGCTCACACATCCTATCCATGCATTCCTTTCTAGGTTGCGTACGCGAAGGAATTTCACTCTGTTATTTTTTCACAGCATCAAAACAACGGGTATGGAGACCTTAATAGCAGTGCAAGCTGCGTTCATCCCTTTATGATGTGGAAATACTGCCAAGGAGATGCGAAATGATAAGGAAAACGTTGTTCATCATGCTGTCGCTATGCTGCATATGGATCACGGTAGCTGAGGCTGCTTCTTCCGTAGACAAGGATGAAGAGGTGACAGGCTATATCCAGCAGTTGTTCAAGGACAGGACGAGTTTTTTGATTCATCAAGAGGAACAGGCGATTCGCCATCATTATGCCGCTTCCAAAAGCAGCCGGCACGCGCTCCGTCATGAAGTTGATCGTTCCGCCTACATTCATGCCTGGGCCGAACGAAGAGGGGTGCAATTCATTAATGCCCATAGCGATGTCCGGGTCATTCGGGCCAAGGTTAGGGGAAATAAGGCAACTGCTTCCGTCGTGGAATCTCTGCGGCTCGATTATATCTACACGCACAGCGCCGTTCGGCCCCAGTCGTTCGGGATCGGTACACGCCATGCCATGACGCTGATCAAGGAGGATGGCAAGTGGAAGCTCCTGCGGGAATGGTATCTGGACCCGCTGGAGGAGAACCCGAAGCTGATTCCCGAATCCGACGATATGATGCTGCGTCCGCAGCCGAGGCAGTCCTTCAACACTACCGAACAGCCCTCCACGCAATCGGACATGAAGCGGAAGCCGAGATATAACCGGCAGAAGGCTGTCGAATATGCCAATAAATATGCCGGAGCGGCCTGGGGGGCCGGCAACAAGCACCGCTATAATCCGAAATATCGGGATTATACCGGCCTGGGCGGTGACTGCACCAACTTCGCTTCCCAGTGCATCGGCGATGCGGAAGAAGGCGGAGGCTTGAAGATGAGAGGCGGCTGGCATTATTTTTTGTTCAACGGTGGATCCCGCACATGGGTTCAAACCGATGCCTTTAAAAATTTTCTGCTGCACAGCGGATATGGCAAGTTGATCGCCAAAGGCAAGTTCCCCGATGTCGTCAAGCCGTCTGAGAAGCATCCGGCAGGAGCCATTGCGAAGCTGCAGCCCGGGGATCTGATCGGTTATGAGATGAAAGGCGACGTGGATCATTTCTCGGTCGTCGTCGGATTCGATGATTACGGCTATCCGCTGGTCAACTCCCATACTGCCGATCGGTACCGCGTTCCCTTTGATTTGGGGTGGGATCGGTATACGAGCTACTGGCTGATCCATATCCGCGATTAACACGCACCGCTATCTCTTGAACATAACCCGGCCCGTCCAATCATACAATGGGAGGACAAGATTGGAATGGTCGGGTGATGGAAATGAAGCTGCCTGTCATGAATCCGGCTGCTCTGCGGGCAGCGGCTATCCTCGTGGGGAAGGTCATTGGTCTCGTGGGGAGGGCAACGCTGACCCGCATTCTTGGCGCCGAGGGCGTCGGGTTATACCAGATTGCCTATTCATGCTATGGTATTTTTCTTATGATTATTACGGGGGGTCTGCCGACGGCATTGGCGTTATTTACCGCCAAGCATCCGGCCAGAGGTTGGGGCGCTTTTCGCACGCTGTCTGTGATCGTCGCGCTTGCCGGGGCCGCGGCCAGCCTCCTGATGTACATGCAGTCGGATTCGATCGCCATCCTTCTCGGGAACCCGGATGTGGAAGCCGCTATCCGCTGTCTGGCTCCTGCCTTGTTAGCCGTTCCGCTGCTGCAGCTGCTGCGGGGTTATATGCAGGGATCAGAGCGGTACGGTGCCATCTCCTTCTCCGAGATAGCGGAACAGGCCGTTCGGATCGGGACGATGATTGTGCTTGTCCTTCTGTTCGCATCCGAAGGGACTTCCATCGCCCTGGGGGCCGGGTTGACAGGAACGACGATCGGCGCGCTGGCCGCCTTCCTGCTGCTCACGGCCTGTCTAGCAATAAGGCGATCCTTCCCCGCCGGCTCCATCGAACCTCATCCGCCGCTTCGGGGCCAAGTCCGCTCGATTGTCCACGCTTCGATGGCGATCGGCTTCACGAGGCTGTTAATGCCGGCCTCGGACTTCATTGATTCGCTGCTCATACCGCGCCGGCTTCAGACGGCAGGATATACGCTCTCGGAAGCGACCTCGATCTACGGCGTCATTACGGGAATGGCGGTCATCGTCGCTTATATGCCGACGATCGTGACGGCCGCCATCTCTTATACGATGACGATGAAGCTGGCCTCCGATTACCAGCAGGGGGAGTTGCGTTCTTATCAATTGATGGTGCGGAGAATACTTCAGCTCTGCTGGACGTGGGGCTTATTAAGCGGAATGTTCCTGTTATTGTTCGCGGATCCATTGGCGCATTGGTTGTTCCATACCCCCGAGGCGGCCGATCCGATTCGGTATTTCGCGGTTCTCCCGCTTGTCGTCGGGCTTCGCGAGCTGACGACAAGTATTCTATGGACACAAGAGCGCAAAAATGTTCCGTTCATGGGACTGTTGAACGGAATCGCCTTCTCGACGGCCCTGCTGTTCTTCCTGTTGGCCATACCCGGATTCGGATATGAGGCGGCGGCGATTGGCATTCTGGCGCTGGAAGGCATCGCGGTGCTCATAAATCTATATGCGCTCCATCGCATGCAGGCCAAGCTGTTCGCCTGGAGATGGATCACCTGGGAAGTGGTTTTTTGCGTCCTAAGTCTATTCTTGTTCTTATTCGCGCTTCCGCCCGATCCGGAGTCGGCATCGTTCTGGCAAGCGGCTGGTCATATGCTGATCTATATGCTCGGTGCAGGGAGCGTCCTTCTCGTTCGGGCGAAGTCATTCATGCAATGAGTGCAATTACGATGAGCGTCTCCAGTGGAAAAGGGGGACGCTCTTTTGCTTTCGTTCCGGCTGCCCGGTCAATGAAATCGCGGATTTACATAAGGGATAAAGTTGGTATAATAAAAATGAGTAAATACTCACTCACATTTTGACGAGGATGGTGAATCCTTTGAGTAACGTAATTATTACGGTCCAGCAGGTAAGCAAGCGATATGGCAAGAAGCTCATTCTATCGGACGTGGATATGACCGTGTCCGAAGGGGAGATCTATGGGTTGATCGGGCCGTCGGGGGCAGGCAAGACGACTTTGGTGAAGCTAATCGTCGGCATGGATTCGGCCTCCCAGGGGAAGATCGAGGTGGGGGGCGTATCGATACCGAATCTCGGGATGCTGCAGCGCATCGGTTATATGGCCCAGTCGGATGCCCTTTACCCGGAACTGACGGGAGAAGAGAATCTTGAGTTTTTCGCCTCTCTGTTCGGACTATCCAAAAAGAAACGGTCGGAACGGATTGCTTATGCGGCTGATCTGGTTAAACTTACTCCTCATCTGTCCAAAAAAGTGATGGCGTATTCCGGGGGCATGAAGCGCCGGCTGTCACTGGCGATTGCGCTCGTTCACGATCCGCAGGTGCTCGTGCTCGATGAACCGACGGTCGGTATTGATCCGGAGCTGCGCTTATCCATCTGGAATGAGCTGTATCGGCTGAAGGAGGAGGGCAAATCGATATTGGTGACGACGCATGTCATGGATGAGGCGGAAAAATGCGGCCGGCTGGCGATGATGAGGGAAGGCCGCTTGCTGACCCAAGGCTCGCCTGCCGAATTGAAGCGCCGCTTCGGCATTCAGAGCTTGGAGGAAATATTTATTAAGGCAGGGGGAATGGACGCATGAGGATGGCAGCCCTAGTCAGACGAATTGGCCAGCAGATGATGCGCGACAAACGAACCCTGGCGCTCATGATGGTGGCGCCCCTGCTTATTTTGACGCTCGTTCACTTCCTGTTCGCGAGCGATTCCGCCGCGAATCCGAAGCTGGCCGTCATCGGCGCAAATGAAGTGACGGTAGAGGCGCTGCGGGAGAAGGAGATCGAACCGATCGCTTATCCAGGCGGAATCGAACCGAAGAAGCTTCTGGCCGAGGAGGATCTCGACGGCGTGCTGCAGTGGGAAGGGGAGGAGGGCGCCCTTACGCTGCGGAATGAGGATCCGGCCTCCGCCAAAGCGCTGCAGATGAAGGTGATGCAGACGCTTGCGGCTCAGGCCGCCAAGCAGCAGGCAGAACGGCTGGCTCATCTGCTGCCTGGAAAGGTTGAGCTTCCGGCAGGGAACCCTCTCGATGCGGCGGAGCCGATGATTGTGATCGATTATATGTATGGCAATGCAGACACGTCGTTCTTTGATGTGTTAAGTCCGATTCTCGTCGGTTTCTTTGTCTTCTTCTTCGTCTTCCTCATCTCGGGGATCGCCTTGCTGCGGGAACGAACGACCGGAACGCTGGATCGGCTGATGTCGACGCCGGTTCGCCGCAGCGAGATTGTATTCGGGTATTTGCTCGGCTACGGGCTGTTCGCCGTTATTCAGACGCTTATCGTCGTCTTTTATTCGGTCAAGGTGCTCGGGATTGTCATGGCGGGGAGTCTCGGGAGCGTCATTATCATTAATTTGCTGCTTGCGCTGGTCGCTTTATCATTGGGGATATTGCTGTCGGCCTTCGCCAACTCGGAGTTCCAGATGGTGCAGTTCATTCCGCTTGTCGTCGTTCCTCAAGTTTTCTTCGCCGGCATCTTCCCGGTGGACGGCATGGCGGATTGGCTGCAGGCGGTGGCGCGGATCATGCCGATGTATTATGGAGGGGATGCGCTGCAAGCTGTCATGTACAAAGGGATGGGGCTGTCTGATATTTACTTCGATCTCGTCGTGCTGCTTGGGTTCGCGCTCGTCTTCATCGTGCTGAACATTGCCGTGCTGCGGAAGTACCGCAAAATATAAATGGAACCAGAAAAGCCGCCGCGGATCGTATCTGCGGCGGCTTGCTTGTTGGATCAAGGGGTCAGCGCCTTCATCAGGAAGGAAATCGTGGCTTCCCGTTCCTGCTCGTCATTCCACTCTGATTGCTCCTTTTCGATAAAAAGGGATCTAGCCAGCACATATCCGATAATGACCGAAGCCGTGAGCCGGATAACCGTGCCGGTCGGCAGCTCGACAAGCTTCCCCTCGGCCTGGAAGCGGCGGATGATCTTCTCGACACGTTCCTTCACTTGGGAGACGATAATCTCCTGCAGCTGGGCCTGCAGATCAGGATGGAAGGGAAGCTCCTGCAGCACAATGCGGACCAGGCTCATATTGTGCTGCAAAAAATCGATGCGGTTCTCGATGAAGACCCGCAAAAATTGATCGTAGCTCTCATACTCCGTGTCCAGCACGTCCTTGAACTCGCGCAGCACGAACGGGGCCATCAGCTTCACGATGGAAGGGGCCACGATAGAGAGGAGCAAATCCTTCTTCGTCTTGTAATGACGGAAGATTGTGCCTTCCGCAACGCCAGCGCGCTGTGCAATCTCACTCGTCGAGGAAGCCGCAAAGCCCTTTTGCGCAAACACTTCAATCGCTGCCTTCACGATCCGCACCTGCTTCTCGGTCATCTTCACATTGGCATCGGCGTGCAGCAGCTCTTCAATCCATGGCTCGGTCATAGGTTCAATGGCAACTCCTTATCTCCTTCGTTCCGTGTCACGTTACCGTTAGCTTATCACAAAGCAATAGGATTTGTTAAATGCAGAAGGGGCTGCCCCAAAAGCCATTCTCTCCGCCGTGATACAGCTCCGGCCTGCTTCATGCAGCGGGGCTTGCCGAGAAAACTGCAAACAGACAGCATTTCCTTGGGGAGCTCCTTCATTACAGGAATTCCTGCAAAACTCAGGCTGTTGAGTAAGTCCAAGGGTTTTTTTTTGCACTGCATTTTTTATGTGGTGGATTTCGTCTCTCCGTAGAAAAAATCGATTTAAAATCGCTATGAGCGCCAAGTTTTGGTTAGGAAAATGGATAATCTCCAGCCCTTCGTAAAAAATGGGGGTTGTCCAACGGCCTGAAAACTGCACCAATCCGCAAAACTGCACGATTTCTCCAGACACGCCTTATTCGTTAAGCGAAATCTGCAAAACTGCACGATTTCTACGCCTATTCGGTAAGCGAAATCCTGCGCAAATACAGCAATTCGATATGGACGACTTTCCCAGAAAGGGAATCCTGCAAAACTGCAGGAATTTCACCCGTTTCTCTTCGACTTAGCTCAAAAGGGCCTAAAATGATGTAGCTGTGCAGCAATTCCTCGAAATGTGGACTCATTGAGCCGAAATTCCTGTAAAATAGCAGCAATTCCCTCCACACGTTAAACCCCAGGAGATTATGATGTCTCCAGAAGGCGATGACGCTCTGAATGCCAAGTTTCGATTAGGTAGTCACCCCTCCGAAAAAACAGGGGTTTTCCAACAGCCTGATCTATGCAGGATTCATCAACCACTATTCTCAAAAATGTAAAATAATTGAAATATAATAATCAACAGAGGATTTAGACGCTTCCTGCTTCGAGGCCTGTCAAAAGTCACCTTCGAGGTCGGGCGGCTCAAACTCTGCTCAAGCGGGCAGTGATGAAGAAAAAAGGTCGACCAGGGAACGAATGAAAACCCTGCCTCGACCTTTTCTTTGAATTTTGCGGGCATCCCACAGCAGTAAAAAAGTACTTATGGGACAGCCTCGATTCTAGCGCCAGCCGCCACGATCATGGCCGCTGGAATCTGTTATTCCACTGCGGGTACTTCCGCTTTGTCCTCGACAATCACTTCAATCTGGCGAATGCGGTTCTTGCTCATCTCGCGGATAATCATGCGGACATGCTCATAACGCAATTCCTTGCCCCGGTGCAGCTCGGTGTAATGATTGAACACCCAGCCCCCGAACGTGTCCACTTCCGTATTGTCGATCTCGAGTCCGGTCAAATGACAGAACTCGTGCAGCGGCACAAGGCCGTCTAACAGGTAACATCCTTCATCCAGCACTTCTATTTCTGGGCGTTCATTGGTATCGAACTCGTCCCGAATTTCGCCTACAATTTCTTCCAATATATCTTCTATCGTAATAATCCCCGATGTCCCGCCGTATTCATCCACGAGCAAGGCCATATGCATATTTTCCTTCTGCATCCGTGTCAGCAACGTCTTGACCGGTATTGCCTCAGGTACGGTAAGAATCGGGTGAATCAAGGTTCGGAAATCAAAGTCCTTCTCTCTGTCATACTCCAGGAACAGCTGCTTCGTGTTCATCATGCCGATGATATTGTCTTTGGAGCCGGTCGCGACCGGGAAGCGGGTGTACTGTTCCTTGCGGATAATCTCCAGATTCTGCTCCAACGAATAGTTGGTATAGAGGCAGGCCATATCCGTTCGCGGCACCATAATCTCCTTCGCCAGCAGTTCATCGAAGGCGAAGATGCGGTTCACATAGCCGTATTCGGCATTATTGATCTTCCCGCTCTGCAGGCTCTCGGACAGGATGATCTGAATCTCTTCCTGAGTATGAGCTTCCTCATGCTCGCCGGCCGCCTTAAGCCCGAAGGTCCGGACCAGCAGGTTCGCAGAGCCGTTAAGAAGCCAGATGAATGGGTACATCAATTTGTAAAAGAATATGATTGGCTTCGCTGCCAGCAAGGTGATCGCTTCGGCCTTCTGAATGGCCAGCGTCTTCGGCGCAAGCTCTCCGACGACAACGTGGAGGAAGGTAACGGACACAAATGCGATGGCATAGGACAACACATGGCTGACATTGCTGCTAATATTCAAGTCCGTCAACCATGGGAGCAGCATCGCTTTCACGGTCGGCTCGCCCAGCATCCCGAGTCCTAACGCCGTAATCGTAATTCCCAACTGACAGGCTGACAGATATCCATCCATGTTGCTGGTGACTTGCTGAACGGCGAGCGCTTTCTTGTGGCCTTCCAGCACGAGCTGATCAACTCTGCTGGAACGCAGCTTCACGATAGCGAACTCGGTCGCAACGAAGAACGCAGTCAGCATAATCAATACAGCAATCATGAATAGATTCAATCCTATACCCATATAATCTTGTCTCATCCCTTTATAAATAGATTTAAGTTCTTATGAACTAATTTTACGAACTTTACCTTGGATGTACAACTGGCGGCAGGGCTCAATTTGAGGGAATCGGTCCGGTTTATGCCTATTGAGGACCGTGTGGAAGGCTATTCCCTTTGTTTTTCGCCTCTTTACAAGCAATTTTGAACAGTGCTATATTAGGTTCATATGAACTTTTGCAATGCAAGGAGGGGAGCAGATGGAGTCTTTCAAGCTGACTCGCAAAGAAATGTCGTCTCTATTGCTCTCGCTGCAAGGAATGCAGCGCCAGTCGCCGTTGGCCATACTTCAGGTCGCCTGGTCGAATACTCACGGTAATGCGGAGGCGGCAGGGGATTCAATGCAGTCGCTCCTGTCGCTGGATATGCCGCATATCATTAGAAAATTGATTCAGGGCCAGACGTTTGCCGGATTCTCGCTGCAGGAAATTGCGGATCTGGGCCATTTGATAGAGCATTCGAATATTTCGATTACATCGATTCAGAATTGGGTGAAGCGCGACTTCAAAGATCTATTCGCCAGTATTAAGGAGGGGCGCAAATATTCGGTCAATCAAGCGGCGCTGTTGTTCATGATCGACGATCTGAAGTGCACGCTTGACTTCGTATCGATTCGAACGTTGTTCGATTCGCTGTTCCGCGATCGGCACGGAGGAATCGATCCGCTTCAGGTCTATCATGCTTATGCCGGCATGTTCGAGGAATTGGACGCGAACAATGACCAGTTGTTCGACGTGGCCGGACATGCTGCGGCCGGGGGGGCGCAGGATGCGCTCCTGGAGCAGCTCGTCAAGACGACGGCCGACCGCACGGCGCAAGGATGGGCCCTATCCGGGGCCTGCCGGAAGGCAGTCAGCAACTGCCTCGTCATCGCCGTTCTTTCCGTCCAGGCCTCCTACCTGCAGGATATCGCGAAGCGATATTACACCGCCAACGTGTTCCTGCAATTTGAATCGTAGCTTGATTCCGAAGCATGATCGGCGGCAAGATGAGCTACAGAGATGAGAAGCAAAGCGGCGCTCGCATCCGTCAGGATAGGGGCGCCGCTTGCTTTTTGCCGAAGCTGGAAGCGTTAAAGCCTATTTATTTCCGTATAGGATATAGCCAAGGCACAATGACAGCCACTTCAATATGATGAGTATGAACCTAGCGAAAGGAGGATGCTCAAATGGGTGAAGTTGGAGGCTTCTCGTGTGGATGTGGCGGCTTTACTTCGATTGGTGTAATCTTGGTATTGTTCATTCTTCTCGTCATCGTTTCTCGTGCGTTCATCTATTAGAGACACCTGAATGGAAATTTTCCCTCTGCGTCTGCGCTCCGAGATCACTTTCATCGCAAGCCCTGCTTCTTGAGCAGGGCTTTCTGAATTCCGCTGCGTGTGATTTGAGCAACCTCTAAGTATGGTTATCATTTCGTTGATTATCGCCTAATTCCTGTTCTATGGGCAATAGCCAAGTCATCCCTGGGATTAACCCAGTATAATGCTGTATATTCATAAAAGGAGGGCTGCCTGATGGGTGATATCAAAGGTGGGTACGGACATTTTCATCATCTCTTCACTTCTACAGGTGTAATCTTGGTTCTGTTCATCTTGCTCGTTATCGTTTCTCGCGCATGCATTTATTGAAAACAACGATAGGATGATTGGGTCCCTCATGCGTCTGTGCTTATAGGTTGTCTTATATCATGCCCTGCTGATGCTGCAGGGCTATTTTTTCACCCCTGTTTTTACGGCGCTTTTGCCAATCGCATTTTTCTCTTCTTGTATTTACATCGTATGATTGTTCCACAGCGTTGGTATGGGATAGCTATGGAGAAAGGATAGAATGTTTTAGTAGATAAGGTGTTTGCTCACGGTCAAAGTACAGGGAGAGACCATTGACAGGAAGGGGAAGCGGCATTATAGTGAGTAGTAATCTAACGACGCGGCCTGGCTGGCCGAACACGGTTCGCCCAGTGCGGAGCCGTTTTTCTTTACCTGCTCAATAGTAGTTAGAGGAATAACGCCACATAGGAGACCAGATGCCGCAAGAAGGGATGTGCCCCATGGAGGACGTGTTCAAGGAGTTACAGAAGCTCGGCTTTTCTCCGTATGAGTGCAAAGCCTATATTGGACTGTTGAAGGTTCACCCCATTACAGGCTATGAGATCAGCAAGCGATCCGGCGTGCCGCGCTCTATGATTTACGAGGTGCTGGGGAAGCTGATGGATAAGGGGGCCGTTCATCTCGTGCCTTCCGATCCGGTCAAATACTCGCCGGTCCCTTCCCGCGAGCTGATCGATCGGCTGCGGAATCAGTTTGAGCAATCCTTTTCTTTTCTGGAACAAAAACTGTCGCTATTGCAGCGGGAGCGGGACATGGATGTCATCTGGCATATCCGCAGTGATGAACTGGTGCTGAATGAAATGGCGGATATGATCGGAAGGGCGGAGGACGAGCTGTGGCTGTCTGTCTGGGAGCCGCAGGTGCCTGTCGTTCAAGAAGCGGTGGAGACGCATCTGCGGGAAGGGGTCCAGGTGTTTTCCGTGCTCTTCGGCGCGCCGGAATCCCGTATCGGGACGACCTTCCATCATGATTATATGCCGCCGGAAGTCGTTAAGGATCGGGCCGGAGGGCGCTTGACCATCGTGTCCCGCGACGGTGAGGAGGTGCTGATCGCGAACTTCTCCGGCGACGCTGCCTCTTGGGCGGTTCGGACGCATGACCCGGTGCTCGTCCTGGTGGCGACGGAGTATATCCGTCATGACATCATGATTGAAGAGATAACGGCCGTGTTCGGGGCGGAGAAGCTGGATGCGCTGTGGCGGAATCATCCTGCGCTCTACCATGTCGTCACCGGACAACGGTATGAGGAGCAAAGGCGGACAGAGGAGGAACCATGAACCAACAATACATGAATGCGCCGGCGGCGAGAAATGAACCTTTTTTGCTGGGGGTAAGGGACTGCCTTCCCACGGTATTGGGATATCTAAGCATTGGCTTCGCGGCCGGGGTGGTGGAGAAAACGGCCGGCATGTCTTTGGCCGAGATCGCGCTGCTGTCGATATTTCTGTATGCCGGCTCTGCCCAATTCATCGTGGCCGGCATGCTCGCCTCGGGAAGCCCCGCTTTTGCCATTATTTTTACTGTGTTTTTTGTGAATTTGCGCCATCTGTTAATGAGCGCGGCGATGTCTCCTTATTTCCGTCATCTGCCCGCTTGGAAAAATATTCTGATCGGCTCCCAGCTGACCGATGAGACCTTCGGCGTTGCTGTTACGAAGCTGACGGGGCGGACGCAGGGGAGCTACCGGTGGATGCTCGGACTGAATGTGACCGCCTATCTCAATTGGCTCGCCGCCAATCTGGCCGGCGGGGTATTCGGACACTGGATCGACTCGCCGGAGAAGTACGGGTTAGATTTTGCCCTGCCGGCGATGTTCATCGGCCTGTTCATGTTGCAGTGGCTGGAACGGTCCAAGTTCAGGGTGGATCTGGCGGTCGCAGGCTGCGCCGTGGCGGCAGCCATTGCCGGGACGATGTTCCTGTCCAAGAGCGCCGGTGTCTTAATCGCTATTATTATCGCGGCAAGCGTAGGGGTGTGGATGGAAAAATGGAAGTAAGATGGAGCTTTCTCTTGATGCTGGCGGGAGCGGCGCTCGTTACCTTGATACCGCGGGTGCTGCCGCTTATCGTCCTGAGCAAGAAGCCGCTGCCGGAATGGGGGCAGAACTGGTTGAGCCACATACCGATCGCGGTGATGTCGGCCCTTCTGGCTCAGGAGCTGTTCGTCGGCAGCGAAGGCGGCTCCCTGCTGCCGCTCATTGCCGCGGCGGCCGCATTCGCCGCCGCATACTTCACCCGGAGCTTGCTCATTACGGTCGTGACCGGGATGGCAGTCATTGCGCTGCTCCGCTATGCCGCCTCCGTGCTGTAGCGCCCGGCAGGCGGATGCGGCGAGCGAAGGAGGCCGCTCGCCGCTTAGGAACCCGCCTCCTGCTTCCGCTGCTGAACATCTTCGCCGGCGAGATAGAGCTCATACGCCTGCTCGAACAGCTCCAGCAGTTCAGGCTCCAGCGGATACATCCCGACTTGGGCGGATTGCTCCGGGCACTTCCGGATTTCCCACAGTTTATCGAGAAATTCCGCTTCTCCGGGAAAGGATTCCTCGCTCTTCTCGGCAATTCTCCGAATAATGCGCTGCACCTGGGGCGAAGCCGGTCCGGCATCCATATGCTTGCGGAGCTGTGCGATGAGCCCGAGCCACTCCAGCGAATCGGGATCGGTGCCATCCACTCTCGGCAGGCGCGACATCAGCTTCTGCTCATGCTCCTGGAACAGGAGCTTGCGGTATTTCCTGCGCGTCTCCTGACTGCGTCCGGACAGTTGAATCAGCTTCTGAATCGCATTGCCCTTCGCATCTCCTTCGACAGCCATACTGTGAATGAGCTCGCGCAGTTGCATCTCCATCTGCTTAAGCTTCTCCTGCTCCTCCAGCACATAGGCGAGCTGATTGTTCAGACTGGCCGACCAATCAAGGTCATGGATGGCGAGCATCTCATCAATCTCTTGCAAGCGGAACCCCATCTGCTTCAAAAATTGGATATGCTTCAATCGCATCAAATCTTCATCCGAATAGAGCCGATGTCCGCCGGGCGTCTTGCCTGCCGGGTTCAGAAGCCCGATTTGGTCGTAATAGCGGAGCGTCCGGACGGTGATGCCGGTCGTTCTGGTCACATCTTGAATCGGAATCACGATGCTTCCTCCTTACTTGCATAATGTCTCCCTATTATATAAGATGACGCTGCGTCAGTTTCAAGCCCTGCATAATATATGACCAGCGGCCGTTGTGGGATATCCATTGACAATTCTAGTTGTTAGGCATATAGTTGTTTAGGCAACTATATTGATTTTAATCACCGAAAGGGGACTGCGGGCTTGACCGAAGAGAATCGTCTGTTCCATTCCATTGGCTTCGTAATGGGCATGACCTATCGCAAGGTGTCGACACTGTTCCAGCATCGCTTGAAGGAGTACGACATCACGCCGGAGCAATGGACCATCCTGTATCAGATTAGCCGGGCCGACGGCTTGATTCAAAGAGAAATTGCCGAGCGATCAGGGAAGGATAAGCCGACGACGACGCGGATTCTCGATCATCTGGAAGCGAAGGGATTCGTGTTCAAGACACCGGGAGAGCATGATCGCCGTTCCTTCCTCGTCCGCATTACGGAGCGGGGGAAGGCGCTGATCGAGCGAACCTCGCCAATCGAGCAGCAAATGATTCATGACATCAAGCAATGTATGTCGGAAGACGAATATGATCTGCTTATCGAGCTTCTTCTCCGCGTCAACAGCCATGTGAATGAATTACCAGACAGAGAATAAGGAGAGAGACACTTGATGAAGGAACCATCAACACCGCTTTGGACAAAATCATTCCTATCATTAACGATTTGTTCGTTTTTATTGTTTTTGAATTTACAGATGCTGCTGTCTTCCTTTCCCGCGTATGTAAAAAATGAATTCCATGCCGGGGATGTAACCGTCAGCCTGGTCACCAGCGTATTCGCTGCCTCCGCCATCGTGACCCGCTTCATTACCGCGGCGCTGATGCGGAGGATGAAGCGCAGCGTCATCATGTATATCGGGCTTGCCGCCGCCGCGGTGATGACGGCCATCTACGCAGCGGCCGATTCGATCGGCTCCCTCCTGCTGATGCGGGTGGGATACGGCATCGGGTTCGGGATGGCCAGCACGATTATCCCGACGATGGTGTCCCAGATCATTCCGCTCCCCCGCATGGGGGAAGGGATCGGGTACTTCGGCTTGTCGACCAGCCTCGCCATGTCCATCGGACCGATGATCGGACTCAATGTCATGAAGCAAGCCGGATTCGGCACGCTGACCATCATCGGGACGGTAACCGTCGCGCTCATCTTCCCGATCCTGCTGCTGACCCGCTCGATCCCTCCCGAACGCAGGCAGCCCCGAGCCGCCGGCGCGTCCCGGCAGATGCAGTCCTTCCATCCGAAGCTGCTGTTCCCGGCTCTGCTCAATGTCATTCTGTCCGTTACCTACAGCGGGCTGCTCGGATTCATTGCCCTGTTCGGCGAAGCGGTGCATCTGGAGCAGGTCGGGCTGTTCTTCCTGTTCAATGCCGTCACGATCATCCTGATCCGGCCGATATCCGGCCGGATTTTTGACAGCAGAGGCCATGCGGCCGTGCTGATCCCGGCGGCTATCTGTGTTATCGCCAGCCTGACGATATTATCATATACAGCCTCGATCCCGATGCTGATCCTGTCCGCACTGCTGTACGGGCTCGGGTTCGGCGCGATTCAGCCGACGATTCAGGCCTGGATGATCCGGCTCGTGCCGAAGGAGCAATACGGCATGGCGAACAGCATGTTCTACAACGCGACCGATCTCGGGGTCGCTGCCGGAGCGCTTCTGCTCGGGGCGATCTCGGCCGTCACGGGCTATGCCGTCATGTACCGGTATTCCGCCGGCTTCATGGTTCTGTTCCTGCTTGTATACGCGATGGTGCAGGGGGGAGCGATGAGACAGCGGAGCAAGGCGGATCTGTCGGCGTAAGCGAACCATCCGTTATCTCAGCACAGAAGCTGTTCCGGCATCACGCTTCCGGATCGGCTTCTTCGCGTGATGCCGGAACGATGAGCGGTTGCACCAGCGCTGTTCGGCAGACCGCACTGGTCAACGATCCCGCCCGGCGGTATAGTGAGAAGACAGGGAAAAGTGGAGGCTGGTATGCATGGGTAAGTTGAAAATCGATGCTCCCAAATTGCCGCGGGAGCTGGCTGAACTGAATTTGCCGCACGGAATGCTGTATGATGAAGATGTGTTCCGTGAAGGGATGATCAAGGATTGCGTCATCGAACGGCAGAACGCGGATCGAGTTACCTTCGACAAAGTGGTATTACGGAATGCCACATTTGCAGAGACCGCTCTGTCGCGAACGGAGATGTTAGACGTCGTGCTAGACAGATGCGATTTGTCGAACATTGATTTGAGCGGGGCCATCATTCACCGCGCCGAATTCCGCAATTGCAAGCTTATCGGAATCGACCTGATGGAGGCGACGCTCCGCAATGTGCGGTTCATCGGCTGCAACGCAAGTTATGCGAATTTCCGGTTCGCGAATATGAAGCAGGTTCATTTTCAGGAGTGCTTGCTCGTTCATGCGGATTTATATAGCTCGAGCGTCCTGCAGACGCAATTCGAGAACTGCGATCTCGATCAGGCGCAATTATCCGGCACGAAGCTGGCCGGCATCGATCTGAGCGAGTGCACGTTCACGGCGCTGGGCGCCGGTCTGGACGACTTGCAGGGCTGCATCATCTCTCCGGAGCAAGCCGCTGTCTTCGCCGCCCAGTTCGGCCTGAAGATTAAGGAGTAGCGGGGAAAAAGTCTATCAAGCTTCTTTGTCCAGCCGCGTCAGCGGCTTCTTGGCCGGTCCCTCCAGCACTTTGCCGATAATGGAGAAGCGGGAACCGTGGCAGGGGCAATCCCAGCTCCGTTCACCGCTGTTCCATTCCAGCTCGCATCCCATATGGGTGCAGGTCGTATCGACAATGTGGAGCGTTCCGTCTTCATCCCGGAAGGCGCCGGCTCTGCTCCCGTTGAGGGTGACGACTGCGCCTTCCCCGGCAGCGAGATCCTCCGGCGTCCGCTGCACCGATTCGAGCTTCCCGCTGACGAGATGCTTGGCAACGTCGGCATTGTGGACGACGAAGTTCTTCACATCCGGCGTCACCTGGAACCTGGACGGCGTGTACAACTCGCGATACGGGCTATCCTTGCCCTTCACAATATCGCGCAGAAGGAGACCCGCGGCCGCACTGTTCGTCATGCCCCATTTTCGGAATCCGGTGGCGACGAGCACATTGCCGATTCCCGACGAGACCGGACCGATATAAGGAACCTTATCCAACGTGTCCAGGTCCTGGGCCGACCAGCGGTACGAAATATGCGGAACCTGGACCAGCCGCTCGGCAAATGCCTGCAGCGCCTCATAGTGCTTCATCGTGCAGATGCCTTGCCCGGTTTTGTGGCTCTCGCCGCCAACCAGGAGCAGCGGTCCGCCATCCCGGGACGTCGCGGTTCGCACTGACCGCTTCGGATGGTCGGCGCTCAAATACATGCCTTCGAGATAGGCCTCATCTCCGATCGGGATTCCCAATACATAGGATCGCTCCGCATGAAGGCGGGTAAAATAATACCCTTTGCCATCGAAGAACGGGAAGTGGGTGCAGGAGATGACATGCTTCGCGGTCACACGGCAGCCATCCTTCGTAACAACGGTCGGAGCCGCTCCTTCTTCCACAGTCTGGGCCATCGTGTTCTCATAGACGATGCCTCCCGCTTGCAGAAATTGTTCCGTTAGCGCCTTCACATACTGCAAGGGATGGAACTGGGCCTGTCCCTTCATGACAATGGCACCTTTAATCGGCAGAGGGAGCGGGCAATCATCGACCCACTCGCCGGGGATGCCGAGCTTATGATAGGCGGTCATCTCATCTGCAATTCGACGAACGCTTTCCTCCTGTTCCGTATAAATATAAGCGTCCTGCTCGCGGTATTCGCACATGATGCGGTGCTTCTCTACATGCCGCTTGATGAACTGTGCGGCCTCCGTATTGGCCTGGTAATATAGCTTGGCCTTCTCTAGGCCGAACGTGCCGATCAAGTCATGATAAATGAGATCATGCTGTGCCGTAATTTTGGCGGTCGTGTGCCCGGTCGTGCCATTGAACAACCGGCCGGCATCAAGCAGGACGGTCCGGTAGCCCTCGCTTGCCAGCAGATAGGCCGCCGTGATGCCGGTGATTCCGCCCCCGACGATGGCAACATCGGCCTGAACCGAAGGCTCCTCCAGCTTCGGGAAGGCGGGAAGGGAACAAGTGTCTCTCCAGTACGATTGAGGGAGAACGGGCAATTCTTCATGGATGGGGCGGTTCTCTGTCATGCTGATCCTCCTGATCCTTCACGGTATATGTTATCACCATTGCCGGAACGGCATCATCACATACATGCTCCGGCCTGATTCAATGTCAGCCGGAATATTCCCGGTTCCGGGACATATATAATTACAATGAGACGGAAAAGGAGGGAACCCCCATGACCGAGAAGAAGCCCGCACACAAACCGCCTGCCGAGAAAGAAAAACCGCCTGCCAAGCCGCATCATGTTCAGACTTGCCTTCACCCGATCATGCAGCCTGCTTACGTCAATCATCATCCCGCCGCGTGCACACCGATATGCACGATGCCGGCCGTGCCGCAGCCAACCGAGTACGTAACCTGCCTGGATCCGGTATTCCTGGACCATCTAAGCCGGCATCAAGGCCAGCGGATTATCGTCCGGACGACTGTAGAGACGCTGGAAGGCGTATTGGCCAGCGTCGCGGTCGATCATATCCAGTTGAATCGGCATGACAAAGCGTTCCATATCCGGACCGCTCAGATTGTCCATTTCGAGGGGCTTCCGATTACGTATTTATGATGCACGCGACTGGTCCGCGCAACGCACAATAATTAGGATAAAAAGGCTCCCGGCGGAGCCTTTTGTCATGAAAATAAACAGGCAAGTTTTTCTGGACGAAGCCCAAATTTTGCTTAATGGGGGTTTAGCCAAGTCACTTAGGATGCCATCCCAATATGATAAGTATGTACCTAGCATGAAAGGAGGTTGCTGGAATGAGTGGTGTAGGCGGAATCGGTTGCAAAGGTGTCGGGGGTCTGTTTACTTCAACAGGCGTTATCTTAGTTCTCTTTATTTTGTTGGTTATCGTATTGCGTTCGTGTTTCATTTAATAAAGGTGAATTAGCCGTATAATCAACGCACTGCTTATCGCTTCTTCTTTGAGCCCTGCTCCATAGCAGGGCTGTTATGTTGTTTTCCGCCCTTGACAAGGACAATGCGGGGGCGTGTGTGCTTGGCTATGCAACCGGGAGTTCTCCGGCGCGGGATCGCATGATGTTCCTTGCATTCGGGAACAATAATTAAGAAATCCAACCTGGATCGATATAGTCGGCTGAGTGCAGGGGCAGAAGAAGAAAAAGAAAAAGCAGGGCTTCAGCACGAACCCCTGCTATCAATGACATATTTTATTGTTGCCAATTCCATTGGTCATCCTGGATAGGAGCTTGCTGATAATAGCCTTCCCCCGCGTTACGATCTTGAGTCGGGGCAGAGGCTGCGGATGCAGAGGTGGTAATGACGCGGCGCGCGGTCACAAACGTCTTGTCCCAGGCGCTGCCGGAAAAATCAGAAATCGTTACGCCGACACCGACTTTATAGGTGTGAAGAAGCTTGTCCCCGCCCATGTAAATGGAGACGTGGTTAATCTTGCCGTCCCGGTTCGTATCGGAAAAGACAAGATCGCCGGGCTGAAGATCGTTCTTGGAGACTTTAACGCCCGCCGCCGCTTGTTCCCGCGAAGAGCGCGGAAGCTCGATGCCATGCTTCTTGAATACATACTGCGTGAACGAAGAGCAGTCGAATTGATCGGTCCGGCCGGACTTGGCTCCGAAATGATAAGGGACGCCGAGAAAGGCTTTCCCTGTCGCAATAATATTATCTGCTGCCGTAGAAGCGGACGCGGAGGCCGCTTGAGCTTGTTGAGGGGCTGCCATTACCGTGCCTGACAATGCTATCATAAAGCTAAGGCTGATTCCCGCCACTGTTTTTACGATGCGTTGATTCTTCATGTTGTTCATGGTCTTCCTCCTTGTATTGAAAAGTTGGGGTAAGGCCTACAAACAACATAACATATGATTTGCATCCATTATTTAACGGATGTCATGAAAACGCTGTAACATCAATGAATTCCCGGCTTTATTAGAATTCGATGAGAAAATAGTAACGAGTTCGTCACAGCCAATATCTTGAAGCTCTTATTGATTGTTCACGGCTGTGAAGGCGAAGCTTGACATATGGGCTGCTTCAGGGATATTATAGATACGATAAGTCCTTGAATGAGGTGCAGTCATGAGATTTTCAAAAGCGACGAATTATGCTCTACACACGATGCTCATGCTCGTAGAAGCTTCTTCGGTGAAGCCGATTGGCGTCCAGCAGTTGGCGGAAGCGCAAGGCGTGTCGCCGACCTATCTTTCCAAAATTTTAACGAGACTCGTGAAAGCAGGAATGATTGAATCGGTATCCGGGGCCAATGGAGGCTATCGGCTAACGGGCAATAAAGACGACATTACGTTTTTGGATATCATTCATGCCATTGAGGGGACCGCTTCATTGTTCGAATGCGGCTTTGTCCACGGATCCGAATGCTTGATTCAAGCGGTCATGAAGGAAGCGGAAGAGAAAATGGAACAGCATCTTCAAAATGCGAAATTGGCGGATCTGGCCCACCAGCAAACGCAAATGTAACGAGATCCGCCGCTTCGCGCGGTGTTGCAGCAACATGATTTGAAGCGGTGAAGGACTATTTTTTTGGCTATATTATAGATATAAAGAGTCTTTTATATCCGTATTAGAAAGGATGAACAGCATGATTTACGATTGCGCAATTATTGGCGGAGGCCCCGCCGGCTTGAATGCAGCTCTCGTCCTCGGGAGGGCAAGGAGGAGGGTCGCTTTGCTCGACAGCAACCGTCCCAGAAATGCCGTCACGCAAGCGTCACATGGCTTTATTACGAGAGACGGCGTCACTCCGGCGGAATTCCGCCGCATTGCTTATGAGGAGGTGCTGCGTTATCCGCTAGTCGATCATGCGCGAACCGAGGTTGTGACACTGAACCGGACTGCATCGGGATTTGAGGTGCTTGATTCGTCAGGCCAGCGCCTTCAAGCGCGCAAAGTAATCCTGGCGATGGGCGTGAAGGAGGTTTTTCCGGAGATCGAAGGGTTTTATCCGCTATATGGAAAAAGCTTGTTCAATTGTCCTTATTGCGACGGCTGGGAGCTCCAGGATCAACCGCTTGTCATTGTGTCCGAATCGTCAAGCGTGTTCCATATGGCCAAGCTGCTCCTCAATTGGAGCAAGGATCTGGTCGTCTGCACGAACGGTAAGGCGCCTCTGCCGGAGGAGCAAATACAGCGGCTGCAATCCCTGGGTATCGCCGTAATGGAGCAGCCTGTGGCGGCTTTCGTCGGCAAGGAGGGGCAGCTTGAGCAGCTTCGCTTCGCGGACGGAACGCTGATTCCGCGGGCCGGCGGCTTCGTGACGCCTCACTGGGCGGCAAGCGCTCCGTTCGGCGAACAGTTGGGCTTGGACAGGACGGAATCGGGCGGAATCAAGACGGATCAAGGGGGAAGAACCCCGATACCCGGCTTATACGCCGCAGGGGACGCTTCGTACTTCGCGCCTTCTCAAGTGATATTTGCCGCAGCAGATGGCAGTCGAACCGCGATGAGCGTCAATATGGATTTGACGGAGGAAGATTACGGATAGGAGGTAAGGCGGAATGGAATTCAGAATGGTTCTCGATGAAGTTAATCCTGCTGCCAGACAGGAGAAAGCGGCGCTTGAGCTGGCGGAGCATATTACGCGAGTCGCCGAGCTTGGAGTGCCTGATCATGTATATGAACAAGTCCGCGCTAATTTTAATGAACAGCAATACGTGAATCTCGTGATGGCCATCAATGCAATCAATTGTTGGAACCGGCTCGAAATTGCGGCCGGCATGACACCTGGATGCTCACTGGAAAAATAAATGAAGCAAGAGGAGAGGAAGATCCGAATGACAATTTACAATGCGACCGATGCCACATTTCACAAGGAAATGCAAGGCACAGGCTTGACTGTCGTCAATTTTTGGGCGCCTTGGTGCGGACCTTGCCGGATGTTCCCTCCCATTCTTGAGGCGTATGACGCAGCAGGGAGCCACGATGTGAAAGTAATCAAATTCAATGTTGACGAAAGTACGGATACCGCTTCTCAATTCGGGATTATGGGCATTCCGGCTACCATTCTGTTCAAGAATGGCGAAGCAGTCGACAAAAAAGTCGGAGTCATGTCCCTGGAAGGACTGAAGCAGTTTGTATCGAAGCATCAGTAAAACCCGTTATTGTGTTAACCGGATCGATTAGAAGCCGCGAAAAAGGAGCAGCAGGGCTGCTCCTTCCCTCATTATTTATGGCTTTTATGCTCCCATATCCCCGCCAGCGCCGAAATTAAGCTGCCACAGAACTCCAAACCGATCTTCCACTTGTCCGTAGCGTTTGCTCCAGAATGTCTCCTGCAGCTCCATGACGACCTTGCCGCCGACCTTGAGCTTGTCGAAGAACGTCTGCAAATCATCCTCGTTCTCGCTGACGATGGCCAAGCTGATATTGTTGCCGACTGTAAAAGGCATTCCCGGGAAGACGTCCGAGAACATGACGTTGCTGCCCAAAATAGTAAGACGGGTATGCATAACCAGATGCTTGGCTTCCTCCGGAAGCGTAAAGTCCGGGTGGGGCGGCGTATCGCCAAAGGTCATGATCTGCGGCTTGTCTGTGCCGAATACGTCGGCATAGAACTCGACGGCTTCCCGGCAGTTCCCGTTAAAATTCAAGTATGCATCTACGGACATGTGCTTCAACTCCTTCGCTCGATTGGATCTTCATCGTATATTATTGGGCGGCAAGAAAGCAATTATGCTGCGAAAAAATATTTTAAATCTTAATAAATTAATGCAGCGATTCGACTATGACAGGTAAAAAATGAAAATAACAATGGCGTTCATGATGCCGTGCAGCATGACGGGCATCCACAGGGTGCCCCTTTTTTCATAAAAAAGTGCAAACACGCAGCCGGTTACGAAGGCATTCAACATGAGTTCGGGAGCATGGCCAGCTCCGAAAATAAGCGCGCTGACGATGACGCCGGCCAAGACGCCGAAGCGGCCCCGCAAATAGCCGAAGATTACGCCTCGATTCACGGCCTCTTCTACGAACGGAGCAATGACCGCCCCCATAAGGAATGTTAGGACGAAGCCGAGCGATTCTGCCGACTCGGCCTTGGAAGAGCCCGCCGTCCATAGAAAAGTAAATGTAAACCACAGCACGAGAAGCGAGATGAGATTGGTGATGAGCGCCCAGGGCAGCAATTGCAGCCAATCCTTCCTCGTGGGCCTTCGGAATCCGAAGGCTGTCCAGGATAAGTGATACTTGCGGATAACGACGAGCCCGATAACGACAAGCTGAATGAGGTGAAAGAGGCAGGCCGCTGTGTAGTGGGCATAGGGGGGACGAAGTCCCAGATGCTCCAGCGGGGCTGCGGCGATGCTCATGACGGGTGCCGACAGTAAGAGCCTCCATATGACGAGAATGAACAGCACGTCGATTCCATTCCATGTGACCTTGCCTCGTTCGTCAGCGCGAGGAGGGTGAGTCAGGTTGTTGCTCATTGACGTTTCTCCTTTCGATGCTTTCATATCATCGTTGATGTCATCTACGAATATTAGCCATTATAGGAGGCCTCGTTACGTCACTTTCAATGAACAAACGGTGAACTTCGGTTTGCCCGAGCAGGAATTGGGGGAAGTTGGATTATATTGCTTGGCGGAGTGAATAACACGACTTGTTGACATGACACCAAATGGTTTCATATAATCAGAAAAGCGAAACCATTCGGTTTCATATTTTTCGAATTAAAGGAGAATGAGGATGGAAACCAACAACAAGAATCAAGTTCCCGATATCCAGCAAACCGTAGTCTTGAACGCGCCGATTCAAAAGGTGTGGGATGTCGTATCGACGGCGGAAGGCATTGCCTCCTGGTTCATGGAGAATGATTTCGAGCCGAAGGAAGGACATGAATTCCATATTCAGTCCCCGTTCGGCCCTTCCCCGTGCAAAGTCATCGAGATCGAGGAGCCGCATCGGCTGTCTTTCACATGGGACACGGAGGGCTGGGTCGTCACGTTCCTGTTGAAAGAGATGGGGGATAAGACCGAGTTCACGTTGGTTCACGGCGGGTGGAAGGAAGCGGATGCGATTATCGCAAAGGCGAACGAGAGAAGCGCGGTCATTCGCGAGCGGATGAACCAGGGCTGGGATGGGATCGTACATCAAGGGCTTCGCAAGGCAGTCGAGGGGTAAGTGTCATCGCCTGCGGCTAAATACGATGTATTTCAGGCTATCGCCGACCCAACCCGCAGAGAAGTTCTTCGCTTGCTGGCGGACCGGGAATTGCCGATCTCCCAGATTACGAGCCATTTCCCGATCAGCCGCACCGCCATTGCCAAGCATCTTCATATTCTGACCGAAGCCGAACTGGTCAGCGGACGGAAGGTGGGCCGGGAGAAGATCTACCGGCTGCACCCGGAGCCGCTGACGGAGCTGAAGGATTGGCTCTCCTTCTACGAGCGCTTCTGGAGCAACAAGCTGTCGATCCTGAAGCATGTCGTGGAGCAAGAGGCGAATCCCGGCTTGCATGTCGCGGCTGCGGAGGAGAAGGACAGGCACTGACATTCCGTCAGTGCCTGTGTCGACTATGCTGCCTCCCGGCGCGGCGGAAGAGCAGCGGATCTTGCGGACGCTTGGCTTACTTGGTCATTCGAAAGGATCCCTTGGCCAGATAGACAGCAAGGCAGGCGACGATGGCGCCCGCGATGAGGAACAGCAAGGGAATCGGCAAATGGTCCGCCCATAGGCCTGACAGGAGCAAGCCAAGCGGCAAGACCAGCTTCATGAACATCGAAGAGGTGCCTGCGACGCGGCCGAGTAAATGATTGGGCGTCGACTCCTGGCGAATCGCCAAATAAATGATATTAACGATGACGGTGGTACAGGTTCGGCAGGCTAACAGAATCGCGAGCTGCCACCAGGTCCCCGCGAAGAAAAAGAAGCAGAGCACAACCGCATCGATGCAGAGCATAGCATGGAAAATGGCGCCTCTTGTCCATTTCTTGCGAAGCAGCTTCTGTCCTTGCGCCCCGGCAATCCCCCCAAATGCCGAGATGGAGAACATCCAGCCCACCTCCTTCGGCGTTGCCCCCAATTGATCGACCGTGTAAAAGACGAGCACGCCGATAACTAAGCTCGTGGCCAAATTGGTAAACAAGATGGCGATTGTCGGCGGAAGCAATGTCTGATTGCCGAACAGCTCGCGCATCCCTTCCTTCATGTCTTGCCAAAGGGTCTGTTCACACGCGCATTCAGGCGACGGCACCGGATCAAGCAGCAAGACCGTAACCCATAACAGAACCAAGCTTATCGCATACAGGAAGAACAACCATTCATAAGTAAGCCAGATGATAAGGAAGCCGGCGATGGACGGGCCGATAATCGAGAGGACCGTGCCCAGCAGCGAGAACCGGGCCTGAATATCCGTCATCCTCTCCCGGGGAAACAGCTGCGGCATAATCGCATGCTTCGCGTTGCCGAAGGTGTAGCTGACGGCCGACAGCAGGAAGCCGAACAGATATAGCTGCCACAGATGGAGCGCATCCAGCCAGAGGAGAAGAACGAGGAGTGTAGCGAGTCCGGCTTGCAGCAAGCTTGTCCATGTCATCATCTTCCGCCGGTTCATCCGGTCCACCATCGCCCCGGCAAGCATGCCGAGCAGCACGTTCGGCACAAAATCCATCACGCGCATCGTACTCATGGCGAGTGCGGATTGGGACCATTCATAAATAAACAGCGGCAAAATAAAGCTGTAGATCTGGCCGCCCATCGTTACAATGAACGTGCCGGCATATAACACATTGAAATTGCGATACTGATGCAACGATTGCTCTGACATGCTTCCTCATCCTTCCGTAGATGTTATTTCCAGTGTAGAATGAAGAAACGGGAACAAAAAGTGATCATATTATAAAAACAGTTCCCCTTTTAGGAGGATGATCATGTATCCTTATTTGATTGAGCTGGCCAGACGTTTCCCGCCAGGAATCGAAAGGGAGACAGGGATTGGGGAACTGGCCGCTCTGTTCCATTGCTCCGCGCGTTATACGAAGACGATAATGAAACAACTGCATCAGCAGGGGGACATCCGCTGGATTTCTTTTCAAGGCAGGGGCAAGAAGCCGCGTCTTCGGCTGAACAAGAGCTTGGAGGAGATCATTCGCCTCTATTTTCAAGCGCTGTGGGAGAAGGGCGAATTCCAAAAGGCGTTCCAGCTCATCGCCGAGCATGGCATGTTCCAAGACGGGGAGATTCAGCGTGTCATTGAGGAGGCGTACGGCCTCCACCAGATTGTACATAACGAGAAGCCGCTGGATGTGTTCCGTTATCCGTATCCGGATACACGCTTAGTGCTCGATCCGCTGTATGCGATCTCGAGGCATGATGTGCATTTTGTCGAACACATCTTTGAACCGCTGCTGCGGTTCGAACCGGAGCTTCAACAGCCCGTGCCCAATCTTGCCCACGCTGTCGACACCGGGGACGGAGTGACTTGGCGAATTCTGCTGCGCAAAGGCGTCCGCTTCCATGATGGAACCGCTGTCCGAAGCTCGGATGTGATGGGCACGCTGAATCGGGCCATGAAGCGGGACCGGATGTTCATTCCGATGGAGCGCGTCAACATAGAGGATGATTATTCCTTGACGGTGCAGTTGAAGGAACGCAATTATTTGTTCCCGCGAATCGTATGCAGTCCGAAGCTGTCCATCGTGCCGCTGCGATGGATTGAAGGCGGAGAAGACGGCATTCCGCCCGGGACGGGGCCCTTCCGGCTGGCCAGCCTAACGGATACCTTGGTGAAGCTGGAAGCATTCGAGCATTATTTTGGCTGCCGGCCTTGGCTCGACCAGGTTGAGGTGATCCATACGCCCAACCTATTGACATTTGGGTTATCGACCAGTGTGTCGAACGATCCGGACGAAGAGGCGATGATAATCGAGCAGGTCGAGCAGGGAGCCGATTTTGTGCTGATCAATGGCAATGAATCGAGCGTCTTCCATGATGAGGCCGCACGGCATTGGCTGTATAGCGCGATCGAGAGCGAAGCGTTTTGCTTGTGGGAAGAGGGAGAATTCGCGGCGGCGAGCTTCCTGGTACACCGTCCGGAACAGCAGCTGCCCCAGGCATGCGCGAGGCCGAAGCCCGAGACGTGTGCAAGACCGAAGTCTCGCATCCCGTATCCGAAGCCTGACATCCCGTGGCCGACGATCCGCATCCGGGTTCAGCAAATCCGGCCGGAGGCCAATCATATGAGAGAGGCGAAGGTGCTGGAGCGGCTCCTGCATGCGCATGGACTGCAATGCGCGTTGGAGCTTGTGTCCCCGGGCGAGATCGATGAGGAAGCAGGGAGCAAGTATGATTGCTTCGTCGGGGGAATCGCTTTCGGCAAGGACTGGATGATGTCGGCGATGGCCATGTTGCAGGCCAAGGGCAATTATTTCATGTCAGCGCTGCCGGAAGAGGGCCGAAGTCATGTGCGCTCCCTCCTTCGCCAGCTTCAAGGCGAGCAATCGGAAGCGGCGAGAGTGCGATGGTATGAGGAGATAGAATCGTATTTCACCAGCAAGGCTATCTTGAAATTTCTGGCGCATCGCCGCCATACGCTCTATGTGTCGAAGCACAGCCCGTTCTACCATATCCGCATGGATGCCAACGGGAAAATAGATTACCGCGCTATCGTAAGGAGCAGGGATTCCCGGCAATAGGGGCATTCGGCTACAGCTCCCCTTCGATAATCTTCGTCATGGCCAGATCGCCATTCCGGGCAGCCACCGTCAATGGCGTCGCTTGATACGGATATACCATGTCGAGAGCGTTGAAATTGATGTCGGCGCCATGGTCGAGCAGCGCCTCGAATCGCCCGATATCCTGCAACTGTATCGATCTCAATCCCTCCTTTCTTAACAAAACTTCATAAATCTTCATAATCGTCTAGCAGAATCTTTAGAAACATTAACACTCTATTTAAAGATAAACAAGATAAACAAGCTACGATGAAGCCTAGTAGAAAAACACTTCATGGAGGCTTGTTATTGATGAAAAAGAAATCGATTGCCGTCTTGTTCGGCGGCTGCTCCACCGAATATGAGGTATCCTTGAAATCCGCCGCGTCGGTCATCGATCATGTGGACCGGAATCGCTATCATATCGTTATGGTCGGCATTACGCGCGAGGGAAGGTGGCTGAAATATCACGGCAGCACCGAGGATATCCGGCAGGACCGCTGGCATGCCCATCCCGCCTGCTTGCCCGCATGTCTCTCGCCAAGCCGGGACGTCGGCGGTCTCATCGTGCTTGTCGGCACCGAGTATCATCTTACTCCCATCGATGCCGTCTTCCCCGTCCTGCACGGCAAAAACGGCGAGGACGGAACCGTTCAGGGGCTGCTGGAGCTGTCGGGGATTCCGTTCGTCGGCTGCGGCTCGCTGTCGTCCGCCATCGGGATGGACAAGGAGATCGCGCATACGTTAGTGCGCGCGGCCGGCATCGAGACGGCGGAGTCGATTGCGATCTGGGATGACGAACCGCTGGACACTGCGCTGGATGCTGCGGCAAGACTCGGATTCCCGCTGTATGTGAAGCCGGCCCGATCCGGATCGTCCCTGGGCATTACGAAGGCATGCAATAAGCAAGAGCTGATGGCTGGCGCCATACTCGCTTTTTCCCATGATAATAAGATCGTGATCGAGCAGCATGTGAATGGCTTCGAGGCGGGATGCGCCGTGCTGGGCGATGCCGATCCGATCGTGGGGGAGGTTGATGAGATTGAGCTTCGGGACGGATTTTTCAATTATCATGAAAAATATACGCTGGAGACGTCTGTCATTCATATGCCGGCCCGCATCGACGCCGATACCGCAGCCAGGATCAAAGCAGCGGCGTTGACTGTCTATCGTACGCTCGGCTGCCGCGGGCTGGCCCGAGTCGACCTGTTCCTGACGGATGAAGGGAAGATTGTATTCAACGAAGTGAATACGATGCCGGGCTTCACTTCCGCCAGCCGATATCCGAATATGCTGCGCGGGATCGGCCTGTCCTTCCCGGACATCCTGGACCGGCTGATTCAGCTCGCCCTTGCGGAGGAGCGGAGCGCATGCATCAAGTGAGGATGTATGCGGTTAACCGCAGATCGCTTATGGGAAAATATACGGAAATTGCCATCGGCCAGGATCGGATTCATGAGGGGCATGTGCTGCTCGTGAACCGAGACCATCCGGTGAAGCGCCCGCCGGCGCCGGAGGAGCTGCTTCCGGTGCAGCAGATTCCGGCGGCGCTTCATCGCGAGGAGCAGGAGATTCGGCTGGAGCAGACCTGCCTGCGCCAGTTGAACAAGCTGCTCCAAGCCTGCCGTGCCGCGGGGCGCATCGTGGCTGTCAGCGGCTACCGCTCGAAGGAAGCGCAAGCCCGCATCTATGCGGCATCGGTGCGGGACCACGGTCCCGCCTTCACGGCGAGCTATGTCGCGCGCCCGAATGAGAGCGAGCATCAGACCGGGCTCGCAGTGGATGTCGGCGAAGCTGCTGCTGCGATCGACTATCTTTGTCCGTTGTTCCCCGATCGCGGCGTCTGCCGGGATTTCAGGCGCCTTGCTGCGGATTACGGCTTTATTCAGAGGTACGAGGAAGGCAAGGAACAGATTACCGGGATCGCTTGCGAGCCGTGGCATTTTCGCTATGTCGGCTTCCCGCATTCGCGGATTATCGCAGAGAACGGACTGTGCCTGGAGGAGTATATCGATGATGTGAAGCAATTTACCTGCGATGGGCCGCATCTGATCGTCGAGGGCCGGTACGGGGTGGATGAAGTGTATTATGTTCCGGCGGCAGCGAATGGCCTGACCGCGGTGCCTGTCGTTCACGGCACGCCCTGCCGCTTGTCCGGCAATAATCAGGACGGCTTCATCGTGACTGTGCTTCATCGCAAAGGCGGTGCGCGCCGTGACGGCTAACGCTCAATGTGCCGGGCTCGACCGCTTCAAGATCGTGGCTGCCCTGCTGGTCATTGCCATTTATACCGGTTCGTTGATGCCGTACAGCCCCTATGCCGATTTTGTGTTGACCGGCATTGCGGCGCGTGTGGCCGTGCCGTTTTTCTTTATCGCATCGGGGTTTTTATTGTTCCGCAAGCTGACGGGGGAGAAGGCTCGGGATCGCGGCCTGCTGCATCGCTTCATACGTAGAATCGGGCTGCTGTATGCGGTGTCCATCGTACTGTATTTGCCTTTGAACGGGTATGCGGGTTACTTTGACGTATTTCTCGTACCGTCCGTATACGCCGGGTTCCTGCTGCTGCTGCTGCTGCGGCAGACGGTCGGGAGCGGCACGGCGCTGCGGGAGATGAGCACGTGGATCTGTATATTGCACCCGTGGGCCATCGTGCTCGTACGCGGGTCGGCCAAGCTTGCCGGCCTTACGCCGATCCTGGTCGGAGACAGTCTCGTTCATTATGCGGCGGTCGCGGCGCTGTCGGTTATGATGTCCTTCAGCGTTGTCTTCTTCCTTCGCCGCTTGCAGCAATCAGCGCCGGATCCGCGCCGCCGGGCATGGGCGGAGATACGGCTGGATGATGTGACGCATAACGTGCGGGAGCTGCGCGGACTGCTGGCGCCCGATTGCGAGCTGATGGCCGTCGTCAAGGCGGATGCTTACGGGCATGGCAGCATTCCGGTGGCCAGACATTTAAGCCGCATTGGCGTGCGTCATTTCGCGGTGGCGGACGTGGAGGAAGGAATTGCGCTGCGCCGAGAAGGCATCAAGGGAGAAATATTGGTGCTCGGCTATACCTCTCCCGCGCGGTTCGGTGATCTGGCGCGATACCGGCTGTCGCAGACGGTCATCAGCGCCGATTACGGCAAAGCATTGAACGCAGTCGGCAAACCGATGAACGTTCATATTAAGATTGATACCGGCATGAGCCGGCTGGGCGAACGTTGGACCGATACGGAAGCGATCCGTTCGATGTATCGGCTTCGCAACTTGCGCGTCACTGGAACGTTCACGCATTTGTCTTGCTCCGACAGCCTTGCCGAAGCGGATATCGCGTTCACGAATGCCCAAATCAAGCGATTTGGGGAGACGATCGAGGAGATCCAGGCGGCCGGGCTGGACCCGGGCACACTACATATGCAGAGCAGCTACGGGATCGTCAATTATTCGGAGCTGCGCTGCGGCATGGCCCGTCCGGGCATTGCCCTGTTCGGCCTGCTCGGCACGGAACGCGATCAGGCGCAAGCGCCGATCGATCTGCGTCCGGCACTGTCGTGGAGGGCGAGGGTGACCTTGGTCAAGCAGATGCAGGCAATCGATCCTGTCGGGTACGGGCGCAATTACACGACCAGGCCGGGCAGCGTCATTGCGACGGTGTCGATCGGCTATGCGGACGGCGTGCCGCGAGTTCTCGCGGAGAAGGGGGGAGCGGTTCTCATTCGAGGCCACAGGGCGCCGATCGCGGGCAACATTTGCATGGATCAATTGATGGTGGATGTGACGCATATCGAGGGGGTTCAGGAAGGGGATACGGTAACGCTGATCGGACAAGACGGGCAAGCATCCATTACGGCAGGCGAGATGGCGCGCCGCTGCGGAACGATAACGAACGAGATCGTGAGCCGCATCGGCCAGCGAGTGGACAGAATCTATCTCTAGCACGAGCGGATTTATCTCTCAGGGGGAGGAATGCCGCTTCCGGCAGAGAGTGTTACGATGTAACTTGCAGATACCGGAGTACTTCAGCAGTCCGGACCATTCTCCTAACGATATGGGAGAAGAATCAGTGGGGCGCATCATGACATCTCGTTGGGGGACGCGTGCTGGTGCTGCTGATCGCCGAGGCGATTGGTGGTCCGGGCGCGTCCTTTTTGCGTTGTCTTGACTTTCGGCTCAAGGTGATTTATGATAGGTGATGTGATTTAGTAATTTAGTAATCTACTAAATATCTATATTCGATTTAGGGTAGTCTAGATATAGACTAGTTTCGAAATAGACTAGTGTCGATCTATATCAGATCGGATGGAGGAGATAGAAGATGAAAATTCCTACAAATTTAAAGCATAAGCCTGTCATTGTCTCGGAAAATTACGAAAATGTGGACGGACGTTACTCGGGACATTCCGATGCGAAGGGGCTCTCCTTGGGCTTGGCCCAATGGAATGACCGCGGCAAGGTCGATATCTCGGCCAAAGTATGGCGATATACCGGCGAGAAATGGTCCAGACAGTCGGAGGAGCTGCCGCTTCACCGCGTGCTTGACCTGGCCATCCTCGTCTGCCGGAGCATGGTTCATTTTCGCGAAGCGTACCGTTATCAGGACTTGTATGATCCGGAGAATCCGGTCATCGACCGCATCGGGCTGCAAGGGGATGCAATGACGGTGGCAGTGTGCACCGAGAACGATAAGATTAAGGAAGATATCAAGCTGTTCAGCCAGGCGCTCAGCGACGATGACGAGCTGAATGGCGAACGGCTGCGGACATTGTCTGCCCTATTGAAGGAAATGGGGTATTGATTTGGATAAAGCATCTATGCCGCGTGAGGAAGGAGGAGCCGCCATGGCACTGGATAAGGAGAGAAAGAAAGAGCTGGCCTCGGCATACCAGAAATCGTTCCGGCCAATGGGCGTTTACCAGATCCGCAATGTGAAGAACGGAAAAATTTTCGTGGATGGCACGATGGATCTGGAAGGAGCCAAAAACCGGCTTGAATTCATGAAGCAGACGAAGATGAGCGGCATCATTCCGGAGCTGAAGCAGGATTGGGACGCATACGGCGGCGACTGCTTCGTGTTCGAGGAACTCGATCAGATCAAGCCGCGGGAAGAAAGCGTCGCCGACCGTTCCGAATTGAAAAAATACCGGGACGAGGTGGACGCGCTGCTGGATCTGTGGATCGAGAAGCTGCAGCCATTCGGAGATAACGGATATAATAAACCGAAGCGCACGCCCTAAGTGCAGTAACCGGCCGGAAGGCCAATGTCATTAAGATAAGGCGTGGAAACCATAATCAAGCACAAGAGCAGGTTATCGAAAAGATAGCCCGCTCTTTTTTTGAAAGAAAATCAAGACTTAACAGGTAGATGGATATGTGTGGCGAAGACCCTTGAAACACGAGGAGGCCACGTCCATGAATGAGTATGCGAATTCGCTAAAAAAAACGCTGACATCCCTCATACGAGAAATGGCAGCCGCACCAGCTCCTTATGTCAAAAACCCTGAAAAGATTTTACCCGAAAGAAAAAGCTGCCCTTTGAAACGGTGATGCAACTCCTGATCTCCATGGGGCAACAGCATATATAAGGAACTTTGGAATCACAAGGCTATGACGTAAACACCGCAACCACTTCCGCTTTGTCCAACAGAGGAATAAAGTGCTGCCGTCTGCTGTGGAATTCTTGTTTCACGCATTTACGCAATCGGTTACGGATATCAAGGACTACCGAGGGTATCGGCTACTTGCCGTTGACGGTTCGGATTTGCATATCGCAACTGACTCTGCGGACACGGACACCTATTTTCAAAGTCAACCGAACACGAAAGGCTATAACCTTCTGCATTTGAACGCTGCCTATGACTTGTGCAACAGACTGTACGTGGATGCCATTGTTCAGCCACGAAGGTTGTGCAACGAGGGAAGGGCGCTGGCTGCTATGGTTCACCGTTCTCCAATCAAGGGCAAAACCATTGTGATTGCCGATAGAGGTTATGAAAGTTACAACAATTTCGCGCATCTTGAACGCAAAGGGTGGAACTATGTCATACGGGTAAAGGATTTGGATTCCAATGGTATTCTTTCGGGCTTGCGTTTGCCCTCTAGCGGAGAGTTTGATAGGAACGTTCATCTGACACTCACCAAAACAAACCAAAGAGGTCAAGGCTAATCCCGAGATTTACAAGTTCGTTCCTTCCACGTCTACCTTTGATTTTTTGGATTTGCATGAGAACTTGTTTTACCCGATTTCCTTTCGGGTGGTTCGTTTCGTCCTGCCGAGTGGCGCTTTTGAGACCGTCATTACGAATCTTACCGCCACGGATTTCCCACCGGGTGAAATCATGTCAATGTATAACATGCGATGGGGCATTGAAACCTCATTCCGGGCATTAAAGTACACTGTCGGTCTGACGAATTTTCATGCAAAGAAACGAGAGTCCATCACCCAGGAGATATTCGCAAGAATGATCCTGTACAATTTCGCTGAAATGATGACCTCGCACGTCGTCATTCCCAAATGGAGAAACGGCACCCCTATCAAGTTAACTTCACGGTTGCCGTTCACGTGTAGACACTTCCTGCGCTCAAGGGACGATGAACCCCGCCTGATGTTGAAGCGCTGATTCGCAAAACATTTTGCCGATTCGACCCATTCGCCCAGGGCAGCAGAATACGCGCAAAATACGCTACAAATCAGTGGTTAGCTTCGTCTATAGAGTAGCATAATTTGTTTCATATGAACATTTTTTTAAGCGGATCTTCCCTCCGCTTTGTTCGCCGTGCACTTTTTTCCTTGCTTGTATAAAAAAAGAAACGGCACAGGGTCTTTCCCATGCCGTTTTAGATTCCTATGTTTTCGGCTCTTGTCTTTGAGCTAAACTTAATGACATTGGCCGGAAGGCCGGTTTTTTGCTGTACATGGGATGCCATCGGATTCCACGGGATGCCATGGGGTTCCATGGCATCCATGCGATTCCGTGGGATGGGACGACGGCGTGCCTCCTTGCGTGGCGATGGCGTTCCTGGCTGGACGATTCAAGGCGTGGTGTAAAGCGAATCCTGCAAATTTACCGTATTTTATCGCATAGGAGGGCGTGTTTTCCATAATTGCTGTGAAAATACAGGAATTTGCCTGTTTTCACGGAAGTGGCGCTGGTACAGGGTAGAATTGATGTATATTTGCAGGATTCCGAGTAACCTTAATCGGGCGTGAGGAAAATCCTGCATTTTTGCAGCTTCACTCTTCTACCTATCTGCCGCCGAAAGTGGAACGTTAGCAAGTATGTGTGATTCGTGATGGACTTACACAACATCCTCACTTTATTCAATGGATTGCCATCCTTCTTTTCCATCTTCGGGCTTCGCCGCCCAAAATAGTTGTCTAAGGCTAACAACAGTAAGACATTAGCGACTCCACCTGGACGAAATAATCATCACCGCTCTGTGCCAATCAGTCATCTAAAAATGAGACACTTCACTAAGTGTCCAATCATTCTCCTTTTGTCGAACATAGTTTGAGAATATCATACGAGAGGAGATGATTTTTTGGTACGTATTCTTGATAAAGCTGCTGTGGAGCCGCGGCGCAAATTCAACCGAGCAAGGGCAGTTACTATTAAACATTCACCGGGAAGAACTCGCCTGGCAACCATTCGTTTAAGAATTCCTTCAATCAATGCTCAACCGAATCGGGTTGAATTAGTAGCGACGGTTGGTATCCGGGGGGTTAAGGGTATCGCCCAAATTCTGTTCAGAATCTTCCGTGATGGAGTAGAGATTTTCAATACAAAGCAAGGGATTGAATCAGCTGGTTCTGAACAGAACTATGCGGTCACATTTCAGGCGATCGATAAAAATGTCAAATCAGGCAGCCACGTCTATACCGTAACTGCAGAAAATCGAACCAAGAATACGAGAGCTGATGTTGTGGGTCCTGTTTCCTTCAGCGGGTTAGCCGTTAAAACGAGAAGCTCATCCTGAATGTTCCGGACCTGAATAACGCAACCCAGTACCACGCCCGGTACTGGGTTCGTTTTGTTATGGTGGCGCTGTCCCTCGATTTTGTCTTGAGATCAATTTTATGATTTCGGCGTCTTTTCGCAGCTCTTCCATGGCGATCGCGTTCTCGCTGCTGTTCATGCTTTTGGGCAATTCTATCGTCAGCATGCAGATTAAATATGATGGGTGAAATATTGCTGTTCGGCAGGGTCAATGTAAGCCAGCATGTCAATGGGCCGCCGACTCGGCCTGACATGACGATGCTGTTCCCGGTTTCGGTGCTGCTGGTCTACTTCGCAGAATTCCATCTTATATCATGGCTTGTCTTTACGAGAAGGGATATGGCAGGGTAGGATTGACCCCATCTTAGGCGATGAACATCGCTATTTTCGCATTGTAGCCAGCGGCATTATCGATTACAATAGCAGTGTCTGTAAAATAATGTATGTTCGTGGACGGAGGACTGCAGCGTGCCGGGTGGACTCATTCGCATGTCGCTAATGTTTATGTTGCTTCTTGTCATAGGGGCTGCCGCAGGATGCCTGAAGGTGGATAGAACACCGGGGATTCATGTGAATGGCGAGGCGCAGGAATGGCCTGCGGCATCGCCGGAGGATATCGGCATGGACAGGGAGAGGCTCGATCAAGTGGCGGTCTCGCTGGCGGACGAGCCGATCTATGCCATGGTAGTCGTGAAAGACGGGCATATCGTATCCGAATATTATAAGAAGGGATATCATTCCGAGCGCAAACTATGGATGAATTCCGTTGCGAAGAGTGTAACGTCCGCTCTTGTGGGCATGGCCGTCGAGCAAAAGGCGATTCGCAGCATCGAGCAGCCACTATCCGATTTTTTTCCGTCGTTGAGACACGAAGAGACCGATATGCGCATGCAAAATATTACCGTGAAGGATCTGCTCCGGATGACCTCGGGACTGGATTGGCCTGAATCGACAGCGTGGGGTTACGATCTTACGCCGATGATTGACAGCGAGGATTGGGCGGAGTTCGTGCTCACTTTCCCGATGAAGGAGGCGCCCGGCACGGCGGTATTCGATTACAATTCCGGGGGCTCGCAGTTATTATCGGCCATTGTGCAGCGTCAAACTGGGAAAAGCATGCAGCAGTTCGCCGATGATCATCTATTCGGCCCGCTCGGAATACGGGATTATGATTGGAGAAGGGGACCGAATGAAGAGACGGCGGGCGGATTCGGCATCGAACTGAAGCCGCGGGATGCGGCCAAGCTAGGCCTTCTCTATCTGAACCAAGGCGAGTGGGAGGGGCGCCGTCTTCTGTCTGAAGATTGGATACGCGAATCGACAGCCAAGCATACGGACGTGGGCGAAGACAACGGAATGAGCGTCTTCGGAGATTATGGCTACCACTGGTGGGTCCGTTCGTTCGATTCTTATGAAGCGTACTTGGCGATGGGCTACGGTGGACAGTACATCATAGTCGTGCCGCCGCTGAACCTCGTTGTCGTCTTCGCCAGTTATTCGGATCAGGATACGGCGCTGCCGCTGCAGCATATGCATGCCCTCATCGAAGCTGCTGCTTCTACGTCAGCGGACTCTTCTTCATAAGGCGGACTGACTTCCCAAGGAAACGGCTTGGGGACCCGGTGCAGGGAAGTGGCGGACAAATCGTCCTTGCGCATCGAAAAGCCTCCCGCCCCGCACGAAGCGGAACAGGAGGCGGGAACCGGATATGCATGCTTCAACCCAACGCCTTCGCATCGTTACTGGAATTGTAACGGCAAGGAGACGAACCCGCGCATCAGATAAGTGGGCTGCCATTCGAGCTGCTCGGGCGGCATGGCCAGCTTCATGCTGCTTCGGCGGCGCAGTAGAGTACCGATTGCAATCCGTCCTTCCAAGCGGGCGAGGGGAGCTCCCAGGCAATGATGGATCCCCATTCCGAACGCGATATGGTGGTTCCGCTCCCGGGCCAAGTCCAGCCGATCCGGCTCTTTGAAGTACTCGGGATCGCGGTTAGCCGAGGCAAGTGCGACGAGCACCATATCTCCCTTCGAGATGAGCTTGCCGTTCCATTCATAATCTTCTCCGATCCAGCGGTTCGTTGCGAATTCGACAGGGCCCATGAACCGCAGCAGTTCTTCGACGGCGGAATCCATTAAGGAAGGGGTGTTCCGAAGCGTCTCCAGTTCGTCCGGATGATTCAATAACGTGAATATGCCATTGCCAATCAGGTTTACGGTCGTTTCATGCCCGGCGATGATCAGCAGGACAATCGTCGAGATCAGTTCCTTTTCCGACAAGGAGTCCCCTTCGGATTCCGCTTGCACAAGCAAGGATAACAGGTCTTCCTTCGGATCTCGCCGGCGCTGCTCAATCAGGGCCGTAATATAGTCCGTAAAAGCAGCTATGTCCGACTCGATTTGCTTATATTTCTCGGGTACATTGATGGCCGAGATGAGCGCATGGGACCACTCTCGGAACTGATCCCTCTCTTCGTTCGGCAGACCCAGCATCTCGGATATGACAATAATCGGAAGGGGATAGGCATAATCTTGAATCAACTCTATGGAGGGCTGATTCTCCACTTGATTCAGCAGCTCATCCGCTATGTTCTGAATCCGATCTTTCAGCCTCTCAATCATGCGGGGGGTAAATGCTTTTTGCACGAGGCCGCGAAGCCGGGTATGATCCGGCGGGTCCGAGTTCAGCATATGTCTGACCGTCAGGTCCATTTGAGACGGGGGGAGTCCCATTTCTTCGGGCGTGACGAATTGGAACAAATTTTTCTTCAAATAATCGGCTTTCAGTGCAGCAACGGCGTCCTCGTAGCGTGTCACGATCCAGGCTGTCCTGCCGTTCGGCAACCTGATTTTGTGAATCGGATCATGTTCTCTGAGCTTCTCATACAGCGAATAGGCATGATTTTTAAAATCGGATGAAAAAGGATTGACCATCGGTATTGTTGGGCTTGTGGTCATTCGAGTGCCTCCTTCATTCATATTTCGCGGTTACCGGACAGGTATAACCACGCTGAGCAATTATACTAATTATAACTCAATATCCCACTATGTACATATATTTCTTTTTTCTTAGGGCGCCAGGAGAACGCTCCGCTTTATCGTGAGCTGTTCTTCTTTTTTATAGTCGTTCCCGTCGGGCCGAAAGATGGTGTTTTGCTGTAAATGGAAACCCAAGGAGAGGGGGGCATCGTCACCATTGCGTTACTATTCATAGTGTGGCGAGCAAATGGGAAGTAGATCCTGCAAAATTACATTATTTTAGAGCACTGGAGGATGGATTCTCGATAATTGATGCATAGATACATTAATATCCCTTATTTAACAGAATATGAGCCCTGGAGGGGTGAAATTGCTGTATATTTGCAGGATCCCTCGCGACGCTAATCGGCATTGGAAAAAATCCTGCATTTCTGCAGTAATCGTCCTTCAGAAGTCTCATCACCGATGAAGAACTTCTGCTTGGGCGCCGCCCTTCCCCGCGGAATCGAGGGCTCTCATCCAGAAGCACCCTCTTGTTACTATCCCATCGATTGTTAAAAAGTATAGTGAAATCTTGAATATCGTAGGTGTTCACGCCGCACATCCTTCATGTATGTTCATCTCGTAAGCATATTCTACAAGGCAAAGGAGATGGATAATGTTGAGTACAAGGACTACGGCCAAGAGGAGACGGATAGGGGCGTGCGCCCTTGCGCTGTCCATGCTGATGGCGCAGCCGGTCACAGGGTCATATGCTGCAGACGCATACGCTGGAGACGCATACACCGCGGACGCATATGCTGCAGACGCATACGCTGGAGACGCATACACCGCGGACGCATATGCTGCAGACGCATACGCTGGAGACGCATACACCGCGGACGCATATGCTGCAGACGAATACGCCGCAGGCGCATACGCCGCAGATGCGTACACCGCAGACGCATACGCCGCGGATGCATACACCGCAGGCGCATCCGCCACGGACAGCGGCTTCGCCACCGCCGAGACGCGGGCGCAGCCGGACCATGGGAACGGGAGCGAAGCGCGGGCAGCTTCGCAGCATGATCTGGATGTGATACACCGTGACCTGGGGGGATATCCTTCCGTGTCGGCCACTTACAATGGAGGCGTCACCGCCATCGGGGACGGCGCCTTCGTGCTGGCCGCCAACCCGGATACAACGCCGATTCTGGCGGCTGCCCGTTACGGCGCAGGGCGGGTCGTCGTCGCCGGAGACGATTCTTACTTCAAATTCACCTCTGACATTACCGATGCTCGCCGCACGGCCGCCCGCAATATCCTCATCTGGGCAACCGAAGAAGCAGAACCACTCACTTATCAGGATGCGCTCGACGGCGCAGGAACGCTCCCTCTGCTCACGGCGACAAGCAAGAACTTTGCCGCAGATTCCCGTTACCCGATTCAAGTATTGACAAGTGATTCCTTCCATTCGTTCGAGCTAGATCCTGCCCGCTACCCGGTGGCCTATGTGGACGCGACGATGAAGCAGGACGAGATCGATGCGCTGGCTTCCTATGTGGAGCGGGGCGGCAGCATCGTCGTGGCGATGAAGGGATGGGTCATGGAGCAATATCCGCACGTCTTCCTGGGGGAGGCGTATCAGGGACGCACGGCCAAGCTGAGCGAGGATTATCCGCTTCAAAGGCTGCTGAACCGGATGGGGCTCGGGCTGATGAACAATATTGCCACGACGAAGTCGGAGACGTTCCCCAAGCTGACGGAGCAGGGCGCCGACCATTACCATGCGGCTGCTCTGGTGGATCAGGCGAAGCGTGTAGAAGCCGGGCAGTTGGATCCGAATCAGCTTGAGATTGGCCCGGCGGGAGCCGATGTGAAGAAGAAGCTGCAGGTGCTTGCGGCCATTACCGGGGGCACCTTCGGCGGTTTGACCGCAGAGAGTCCGATGTACGCGCAGATTCAGCAGGATGCCGAGCATCTGGACACCGATCTGAGCTTCCCGCTCGACCGTTCCCTCGCTCCTTATTCAAGCGCTCTGCTCGCGTACAAGTTAAGTCTCGTCGGCAACCAGCTTGACGCCCCCAAATCCCCGTATGCCGATAACTTTCCGGGCCCTGTGCCCGCCGATGCGCCGAGAGTGCAGCAGAAGACGGTCACCGTTGATTTTGATTATTCGACCTTCGATTATTTACGCCAGGGCACGGTACCGAAAAATTGGATCAGCACCGGATTATATGCGCCGGCAGGGGAATGGCTGACGGTTCATGTTCCGGAAGGAACGGCCGGGCTAGATGTGCAGGTGGGGGCGCATACGGATAATTTGACGAGCCAAAACGTATGGAAGCGCATTCCCGTCGTCACTCAGCGGAAAACGCTGGCGCCAGGCGAGAACCGTATCCGCAGCCCGTACGGCGGACTCCTCTATCTCATTCCGACGAAGCCGCAGGCGGGCGTCCGGAAGGACATCGCGATTGAGGGCGGAGTCGAGGCTCCTTATTATGTGCTCGGCCAGACGGCGGATGAAGAGTGGAGATCGGCTATCAGCCAGCGTCCGGCGCCGTGGGCCGAGCTGCAAGGCCGCAGAGTCATCCTGACGCTGCCGTCCGAATATGTGCGGAATCTCGGCGATCCGAAGTTATTGCTGGAGCAATGGGATCGGATCGTGGAGTACACGGATGAAGTCGCCGGCTTGTCCCCGGAGGCGCCGCTGCCTCATCGGAGTGTGAATCTTCCCTTCCGCTACGTGGCGGACCGGCAGATCAGCGCCGGCTTCATGCACGCGGGCTACCCGATCATGTTCCAGATCGATCCTTCTGCGGCGCATGCGGTCGATATCGAGCGGGTTACGCGCAATGGTTGGGGCTTCTGGCATGAGACCGGGCATGAATATCAGCAGGGCCCGTGGAATTGGGATGTCACGGGCGAAGTGACCGTCAATATTTATTCTCTGTACGTCCAGCAGAAGTTCGGCAATCCAAGCAATCTGCTCACTCGCAACAATGAAGGCAAGGATTTCTATGATCGCGCCCAGGATTATATGGAGCACAGCGATCCGGGTACGACAGTCTACGGCAAGTCCGGCCAGGATCTATTCGTCAACCTCGTGTTATTCCGCCAATTGTCACTCGCCTATGGCTGGGACTTCTATCAAGAGCTGCACCGCGCCTATCGCGAATTGCCTGCGAATCAGCTTCCGGCGGACAATCAGGCCAAGATTGACCTGTTTGTCGTCATGGCCTCGAAGACGGCGGGCGAGGATTTGACTGAATTTTTCGATAAATGGTTCCTCAAATATACGCCTGGCACCGTGAAGGCCCAGATCGCGGCCTTGAATCTGCCGAAGCCTTCGCAGCCGATCTGGAAGCTCCATGAAACCGAAGGCATCGAGGCGCCCGTCATTGATCTCGCGCCGAAGCAGGAGTGGACCAAGGAGAAGGTGGAGGTGGAGGTGATCAACCCGACTCCGATCGAGGAGGGCTCCGGCCTGAGAAATCAATACAAAGTCGGGGAAGACGGCACGTGGACGGAATACCGGGAGCCGTTCACGATCGATGCCGAGGGCGTGACGAACGTCTATGCAAGGGTGAGACAGCTCTCCGGGGTGACAAGCGACGAGGTGATGGCGAGCGTCAAGATCGACCGCACGGCGCCGCTCATCGAGACCTCAGTCACGGATACCGTCTATGGCAGCACGCCGATCACGCTCCCGATTACGGCAACCGACGCTTTGAGCGGCGTGCAGACCCTTACGGTGCTGCTGGATGGCGCTCCGCTGGAAGCTCCTTATGTGATCGTGCCGTCGGAGCTCGCGGCAGGACGTCATGAGCTGAAGATTACGGCGGTCGATTACGCGGGAAATGCCCGGGAAGTAAGCCTGGCCTTCGCAGTGGTGAAGACGGTCTCGGTGCAGGCTCTGTATGACGCAGTGGATCGGGCTGGTGCCGAGGGCAGGATCACGAACCGCGGCATCGTTCAGGCGCTAAAGAGTCATATTGCGAAGGTCGAGAAGGGGGACGTGAACGACCCGGACACGTATCGGGCGCTGGAGCAGTTCATTCAGGCCCAGTCCGGCAAGCATATCGATGAGCAGACAGCCAGCGAGCTGCTTCGCCTCATTGCGCGGCTGCAGGACGCGTAAATGTACGGTCTTATTGGGAGCCATTCTTCCGCAGGGAAGGGTGGCTCCTCTGCTTGTGTGCAGCAGCCGGAACAATCCGCGCCCAGCATAGAGAGGAAGGCCGGATGTACCTTAAAAATCGTCAGCCTATTTTTAAAATAATCAGTCCCCGATCTTAAAATAATACGGTCCCGCGGTAAAGACGGGAGTATCCAAGGAACGGAGCATTCCGGTATCGTAAAAAGGGTAAGGCGAGAGGGGAGAACATCTCATGTGAGGGGGGCTTAGTGAAGTGAATGAAGTGAAGGAACCGAAGGAATCGAAGGAACTGAAGGTGCCGAAGGTATTGAAGAAATTGAAGCAAATGAATGCATCGAAGGTATGTAAGGTATCGGAGCAGGTTCACCCATCGCAATGTGTGAAATTGCATCGTGGGCGTCGCGTAAAATTGCATCGCGCAAAACGCGTATGCATCGCGATCCTGGCTGCCATGATGGCGCTAACGCTGGCCGCCTGCAGCGGCGGCTCCGGATCGAACGCTCAAGAGGCGAATGGCGATCAGCCGCCTGAGAAGCTGACGAATCTGACGTATTGGGTCCAGATGGTCAGCCAAGTATCCGCCACGCTGAAAAGCTACAATGAAATCGAGGCTTATAAGGAGTTGGAGAAGGTCACGGGGGTGAAGGTGGACTTCCAGCATCCGCCGGAAGGACAGCAAGCGAAGGAGCAGTTCAATCTGATGCTGACATCGGATAAGCTGCCGGATGTCATCGAATATTCATGGACGAGTTATCCGGGCGGCCCCGAAAAAGCAATCAAGGACGGCAAAATCATCCGCCTGAACGAGCTGATTGATGAGCATGCGCCGAATCTGAAGAAGGTGCTGGGAGAGCATCCGGAATGGAAGAAGGAGATTATGACGGATGAAGGCAGCATCTACGCGTTCCCGTTCATTCGTTCGCATGATCGGTTAAAAGTGTTTCTCGGGCCGACGATTAGGCAGGATTGGCTCGATAAGCTGAACCTGGAGATGCCGGCGACGATTGATGAATGGTATACGGTGCTCAAGGCGTTCAAGGAGAATGATATGAACGGCAACGGCAAGGCCGACGAGATTCCGCTGTATCTGGCCAAAGGCGATGTGGACGCGTCAACCGCCTTCCTTGGCGCCTTCGGCATCAATGCCGGCTTCTATCAGGAGGGCGGAACCGTCAAGTATGGGCCGACGGCTCCGAGGTTCAAGGAGTTCCTGACGCTGATGAATACATGGTATCAGGAAGGGCTGTTGGACCGCGACTTCGCCACTACCGATGCGAAGCTGCTGGAAGCGAAGATCACCGGCGGGCAGATCGGCGCGGCCGTGCTGTATACGGGCAGCGGGATCGGGAACTACAATACGCTCATGAAGGACAAGGACCCGAATTTCCATCTCGTCGCCGCTCCGTATCCCGTTATGAACAAGGGCGACAAGCAGATTTGGGGATACAAGGACTTCGCATATACGGGCATCGGCGCCGCGGTTACGACGAGCAACAAAAACCCGGTCGAGACGGTGAAATGGCTTGATTATGCTTATTCGGAGGAGGGTACCCTGCTGTTCAACTTCGGCAAGGAAGGTGTCAGCTACACGATGGAGAACGGCAAGCCGGTCTTCAAGCCGGAGGTGATGAACGATCCTTCCGGGCTTCCGCTGATTCAGTCGATGTCCCAGCATAACCGCGCGACGTTCAGCGGACCGTTCATGCTCGATATCCGCTTCGACGAGCAGTACACCACTTCCCCGGATCAGCTCAAGTCCAAGGAGATCTGGGCGGAGCCGACACTGGAGCTGAAGCTGCCGCGCACGACGCCGAACAGCGAAGAGAGCAGCCGCTATGCCTCCATCATGAACGATATCAACACCTTCAAGGATGAGATGTATTTGAAGTTCATTATGGGCCAGGAGCCGCTGGATAACTTCGATAAATACGTCAAGACAATCGAGGGCATGGGGCTTCAGGAAGCGATCCAGATTCAGCAGAACGCGCTGGAGCGTTATAACCAACGTTAAGCGGCGGGAAGCGGGAGAGTCACTCTCGCTTCTTCCATACAACGAGGAAAGTGGGGACACGGATGGCAGCTTCACCACCGGCGCTACCGCCCGACAAGAAGGCGAGAGAACGCCGCAAGCTCGAAAAGCGAAGCCTCATCAAGAAGGACTTGAAGCGGAATAAATATATATATTTGCTGGCGCTTCCGGTTATCGCGTATTACGCCATTTTCCACTACGGACCGATGTACGGCCTGCTGATGGCTTTCAAAGATTACAGCATCGCGGACGGCATCTGGGGCAGCAAGTGGATCGGCTTCGATCATTTCAAGAATTTTTTCAACAGCTACTACTTCGGCCGTCTGCTTCGCAATACGATCCTGATCAATGTGTACGAGCTGTTGTTTGCTTTTCCCGCGCCGATAATATTGGCCTTGCTGCTGAACGAGATTCGGGGCCGCATCTTCAAGCGCACGGTGCAGACGATCTCTTATCTGCCGCATTTCATCTCGATTGTCGTCGTGGTGGGAATGATGTTCGATTTCCTGGCGCGGGACGGACTGATTAATCAGCTGCTTGGGTTTCTGGGCATCGACAGCATTCCGTTCATGTCGGAGCCGGGCTGGTTCCGGACGCTGTTCGTAGGCTCCGGCATCTGGCAGGGGCTGGGCTGGGGCTCCATTATCTACCTGGCCGCGATCGCCACGATCGATCCGACCTTGTATGAAGCGGCCAAGATCGACGGAGCCGGGCGCTTCAAGCAGGTGCTCCATATTACGATTCCGGGAATGATGCCGACCATCGTCATTATGTTCATTCTGAACATGGGTTCGATGATGAGCGTCGGCAGCGAGAAGGTGCTGCTCATGTACAGTCCGCTTACGTACGAGACGGCGGATGTCATCTCCACCTTCGTCTACCGAAGAGGGGTGCTCGATTCCGATTATGGATTTACGACGGCGGTCGGCTTGTTCAACTCGGTGGTCAGCTTCATTCTGCTGGTCGTCTCCAATACGATCAGCAAGCGGGTCAGCGAGCACAAATTATGGTAGAGAGGAGGCGGGCCGTTGAGAACTTCACTCGGTGAGAAAGTGTTTACCGGATTCAATACGATATTGATGCTGCTGCTCTGCTTCGTGACGCTGTATCCGTTCATCTATGTCGGATTCGCTTCCTTGAGCAGTCCCGCCTCGCTCGCTCAGCACCGCGGGCTGCTGTTGGCCCCGCTGGAGATCAACTTCAGCGCGTATAAGGCCGTATTCGACAATCCGATGATTACGACGGGATACCGGAATACGCTGATCTATGTCATCTGCGGCACGGCGATCAATTTGCTCTTGACGGCTATCGGGGCGTATGTGCTGTCGCGGCGCAATCTGTATTTCAAAAATATTCTCATGCTGCTGATCGTCATTACGATGTTTTTCGGCGGGGGCCTGATTCCGACGTATCTGCTCATTAACAAGCTCGGCATGCTGAATACGGTCTGGGCCCTGCTTATTCCCGGGGCGATCAGCACCTTCAACATGATTATTATGCGAACCGGGTTCCAGTCCGTTCCGATCAGTCTGGAGGAATCCGCGCGCATCGACGGGGCGAATGATCTCGTCATTCTGTTCCGCATTATCATTCCGTTATCGATGCCGGTCATCGCGGTCATGATTCTGTGGTATGCCGTCGGACATTGGAACTCCTACTTCAGCGCCTTGATCTATATGCGGGATCGGGAGCTGTTCCCGCTGCAGCTCGTGCTGCGCGAGATTCTGATCACGAACTCGATGGACAGCATGATGACCGATTCCGGGGCGGGCGATCGGATCGCGATTGCGGAGACGATCAAGTACGCGACGATCATCGTCTCGACGCTGCCGATTCTGGTGCTTTATCCTTTTCTGCAAAAATATTTTGTCAAAGGCGTATTAATCGGGGCTATCAAAGAATAGTTCAGTAACAGCAAGCAATGAAGAAACAGAAATCAATGAAGTACCAGCAATCAAAGAAGAACAGCAGCCAATGCAGAGCGGAGCCGCGCGCCGGCGGGTGCATCACCATCCTGATGCTCGGGAAGCAATTGGGCGCGCATCGGCGGATTCGCGGTCACAATTCAAAAGGAAGAAGCAGGGAATCAGGGATCGATCACGAAGGATACATGATTCATTCCAAATTCAACAAGCGGAGGGATCATCATGCGATCGATAGTGAACCTTCTTCTGAAGCTTCGCAAACGCAGCTTAAGCCGCGTCTTGACGGCGATGATTGTGTCGAACCTGTGCTTGCTGCTGATTCCGGTCACCATGGGCTTATTCCTGTATACGATGGTGGAGGATGTGCTCGAAAATAATGCCCGGCGGTCCAATTCGGCGATGCTGGAGCAGCTTCGGCTGTCGATGGATCATAAGCTGAAGGAGCTGGATATCCTCGCGAAGCAGGTAGCCTTCAATCCGAAGCTGACCGCCCTGCTCAGTTCTAGCGGAACCGCAAGCGAGGAGTCGTATAAGCAGGTCGAGTTCGTGCGCGATTATCTGAACCGCTACCAGAGCTTCGCCAGCGGCTTCGTGAAGGACTTCTACGTCTACCTGCAGGCGGGGGATCTGATCCTGAAGCCGGGCCTGCGTACCGACGCGAGCACCTTCTATGAGAAGTATTATGCGTATGTGGATATGGATGCGGAAGCATGGCGCTCGGGGATGCTGGATGGCTATCACAGCATGACCTATCTGCCCTCGGCTGCGCTGCTGCAGGATCCGGTCAATGGCGGGAGCCCGGCCAAGGTGATCACGTATGTGCAATCGCTTCCAATCTATGAAGTGACCGGGACGCGCGGATCGCTGGTCATCTTGATCGACGAGCAGAAGGTGCAGGAAATGTTCAAGCAGATCGAGCTGGCGAACGACAGCACCATTTTCATCGTGAATCATAACCGGGAGATTATCGCGGCTACCGATCCCGCCCTTGCGCTGCCGGATGAGATGTCGGAGCAGCTGGCGAACGGTTCCGGATTATTCGATTACGCCTGGAATGGTACCGATAGCATCGTCTCTTATGCTTTATCCGCGGAAGCCGGCTGGCATTATGTGTCCGTGATGCCGAAGGATCGGTTCATGCAGCGGGTCGAGAGCATGAAGCGGATCGCGCTCTTCGTCTTGATCGTGGCCCTGGCATGCGGAGGGGCGACGGCTTACTGGCTCGCTTACCGCCATTATAGTCCCGTCAAAAGAATGGTCGACGCCCTTATCCAAGGCAAGCCGGAGCGGAAGCGGCCGGGGAATGAATATGAGTTCATCCGCGAATCGATCGAGGGGACGCTGCTCGAAGAGAAGCATCTGCGCAGCCGTCTGCTGCGGCAGGCTCCGGTTATCCGGAGCAATTTCCTCTCGCGCCTCATCCGCGGGTATGTGGATTTCGAGCGGGAGCCGCTTGAGTCTCAGCTCGACTTCCTGCATATGGAATTCCTGTCCGATCGGTTCGCCGTCTTCATCGTGCAGGCGGAAGATATTACGGGGTATGCGAAGCAGGAGTCGGAGGCGAAGTGGACGCAGATTCGCTTCATTATCTCGAATATCGGAACGGATATGATCCAGGCCCGCCATATCGGCTATGCCGTCGAGCTGGAGCGGGACCGGATTGGCTTTCTCTGTAATTTCGACCCTGCGCTGGCGGAGGAGCACGCGAAGGATCTGCAGGAGATGACCGAGCAATTGCTGGATATGATGCATCAGCGGTTCCGCATTTCTGTGACGATCGCGGTCAGCGGCATTCATGAGGGTCCTGCCCAGATCGGCCATGCCTATCTGGAGGCGATGGCGGCCTTCGACTACCGCATGTTCCGGGGGCGGAATGCGATCATCCATTTCGGCGAGATTCAGGATGTGACCCCGCATTATTATTATCCGCTTGAATTCGAAACGCAGTTGGTCAACCACGTGAAAAGCGGGGATACCGAAAATGTCGTGAAGCTGCTCGACAATATTTACGAGATGAACTTCAACGCGGCCAAGACGACATTCGAGCTGGGGATGTGCTTGTTTTTCAATATTATGAGTACGTTCCTGAAGATTACCAATTCAACCAATACAGATCATGAAGCGCTGCTGGGCCCGAATATCGATCCGATCAAAAATCTATTCAATTATAGAACCGTGGAAGAGATGCATGCCGAGACGAAGCGCTTGTTCGCTAGGCTTACGTCCTCCTTCCAGACGGCGCAGAGCGATCACAGCAAGCAGCTCTTGGCGGACATTATGCGCGTGATCGATCTTCATCTGCATGATCAGAATCTGGGACTTGTCATGATCGCCGATCATGTCGGCATGACTCCGCAGTATGTGTCCAGCTTCTTCAAGAAGGCGAGCAATCAGAATCTGACCGACTACATCACCCGCGCCCGGATTGATCTGGCAAAGGCGCATATGGCGCAGTCCGATCTCACGAATTCGCAGCTCGCTCAGATGGTGGGGTATACGAATGACGTCGTGTTCATTCGCGCCTTCAAGAAGCTGGAAGGGGTGACGCCGGGCAAGTACCGCATCAGCATTCAGCGTTCCGCTTGCGAACGCGATAAGGAGGCTCATCTATGATTACGAATATCGTCAAGGAAGCAATCGCGGCTCCGCAGCGCTTCGGAGTGAACGGGCAAGCGGTATGGAGCACAGAAAAATGCGACCAGGCGATTGAATTTGTGCTTCGCCAGATCGATCGCAATCTGGAGCCGTTCGCCCGCCAATTCCCGGCGCCGGCGAGCATCAATCTCATCTATCCGGCCATCGGCAACACCGAGTGGACCTCGTCCTTCTGGACGGGGATGCTCTGGCTGGCGTATGAAGTGACCGGCGAGGCGAAATACCGGAACACGGCCGAGCAGCAGTTGGAAAGCTATAAGGAGCGGATCGAGCAGCGGATCGCCACCGGGACGCATGATCTCGGCTTCCTCTATACGCTCTCCTGCATCGCCGCCTACAAGCTCACTGGCAATACGGAAGCGAAGGCGATCGCGCTGCAGGCCGCAGACCTTCTGATGGAGCGTTATTTCGAGAAGGCGGGCATCATTCAGGCATGGGGCAATCTGAATAATCCGAGCCAGCGCGGGCGGATGATCGTCGATTGCGCGATGAATCTGCCGCTGCTCTACTGGGCTTCCGAGATGACCGGGGATGCGCGGTATCACGAGGCGGCGGAGCGCCATATCCGGCAGACGGCGACCTATCTCATTCGCGGCGACGCTTCGACGTATCATACGTTCTATATGGATACGGAGACGGGCGAGCCGAAGTACGGCAAGACCGCGCAGGGCTATGCCGACGATTCCTGCTGGTCGCGCGGCCAGGCGTGGGCGATGTACGGGCTCCCGCTCAGTTACCGCTATACCCGGGATGCGTCGCTGCTCGAGTATGCGGAGAAAGTGACTCATTATTATTTGAACCGGCTGCCGGAAGATTATATCTGCTATTGGGATCTGATCTTCACCGCAGGGGAGGAAGAGCGGGACAGCTCGGCCGCAGCGATCGCGGCTTGCGGGATGATGGAGCTGGCGAAGCATTTGCCGCTGGCGCATGAACATCGCCGCCTGTATGAGAATGCGGCGCTGCTGACGCTCGATTCGCTGGCGGCGCGCTACACATCGGCCACACGGCCCGAATCGAACGGAGTGCTCCTCCATGCCGTCTACGGCAAGCCGCTTGGCAACGGCGTCGACGAATGCTGCATCTGGGGCGATTATTATTATTTCGAGGCATTGGTGCGGGCCAGGACGGACTGGCGCAGCTATTGGTAGGCCGTGAATGGAACCGGGTTAGAGGAAGGCGCTGAAGGAGACGGGGGAGTTTTGGAATCAAGGGCCCCTAAGGAATTGGGGAATGCAGGAAGGAGTCATCATGCATACGGTATTCTATGAAAATGCCCCGAGCGGCTGGAACGAGGCGTTGCCGCTCGGCAACGGGCATTTCGGCGGAATGATGTTCTTCGAGGATAATAGGTTGACGCTGGCGATGAATCATTACGAGGTGTATTACCGGAAGCTTCACCGTTATAGCCAGGCGTATCGCTGCGGTGAGAGGCGATCGTACCGGAAGATGTACGGCCGCACTTACGAGGAACTGAAGGAACGGGCGCGCGAGATGTACCGCGATCCGGAGCGGGAGCCGTTCTTCCTCTATGGCGATGCGCTGTCGGAGCATAATCTGCATCGCCGCTACGGCAAGCCGGCCGGCGGCGTGTCTCATTATCCGACGGGGGAGATCGCCCTGTTCCCATCCGCGGAGCTGGCAGACCCCGACCGCTATGTCCTGCAGCTTGATGTCGAGCAAGCATGTGTCCGGCTGCGGATCGAGCAAGGAGAGGACAAGCTGGAGGCCTGCACGATTATCGCCCAAGACGGGGACTATGTCCTGTGCGAGATTCGGCAGACGTCTCCATCGCTGCTGGAGGCGGTCTCACTATCCCTTCCGGTCCGGAGATATGCGGAGTTGGCCGCGGATTATTGGCGGGTCGATGACACGACCTTTTGCTATCGGGGCTCCTTCTATCCGGACGGCGAAGACCGTGGGGTGTATGAGCCGTTTTCTTTTCTCGTCATGACGAGGATCGCCGGAGCGCAGGGGATAGCGGACATAAGCGACGATGGAATGCGAATCCGCCTTGCGGCTGCCGAGCCGTCGGTGACGCTGCTGACGACCGTGGTGACCGGGGCGCCGGATCTGGAGGCCGTCGCCCTAGAGCGGCTGAATCGGGAGGCTGCCCGGGTCGAGCGGCTGAAGGAGCGCCATCGTGTGTACTGGACGCGCTTCTGGGAACGCTCCTCCGTCTCGCTCCCCGATCCGCTGCTGGAGGATCTGTGGCATATCAATCTGTATGCGATCGCCTGCAGCAGCGGCAAGGGCGGGAGAATGGCCGAGCAGGCCTGCGGTCTGAACGGCCTGTGGGATATTAAGCAGCCGACCAAATGGGGCAGCATGTGGTATTGGGACGTCAATATTCAGGCGGCGTTCTGGCCGCTCTATACGACGAATCATCTGGAGATTGCCGAGGTGTTCCACGACGGGCTGCTGTCGTATGCCGATGAAGCGGAGCGGATGGCGCGGGAATTTTACGGGCTGGACGGCATCGCGGGCGATTATCCGCATGCGCTGTACTACAGTATCTGGCCCTGGTGCGCGCAATTTTTGTGGGACTATTACCGCTACAGCATGGACCGGGAATTCTTGAAGGAGAAGGCGTATCCGCTGTTCAAGCGCATTCTGCGGTTCTGCGAAGGGATTGTGGAGGCGGACGGCGAGAGCGGTACATATGCCGTCTTCCCCGATATCTCGCCGGAGCAGGGACCGCTGACGCGGAATTCGGTCAGCACGCTGTCGACGGTGAAGCATCTGCTTCGCATCGCTGTTGAAGCGAATAGGCTGCTGGGCGAGGCGGAGGAGGATCGCCGCCGCTGGAGCGAGCTGGCGGAGCGGCTTGCCCCTTATCCGACGGGCGAGTCGAAGCGTTACGGCTCCGTGCTGCGCGATTCGGAATGGGCGCCCGCCGGCATGCCTCTGCGCCATCCCTCGCTGCTGATGCCGATCTATCCGATCGGCGAGCTCAGCAAGCATAGCGCGCCGGAGCTGCGGCAGTTGGCGGAGAACACGCTCCGCTATGCGGAGCATCATACCGAATATGGCGTGTTCCAGTTCGGCTGGCTCTCCTGCGCGGCCTCGCGGCTGGGCAAGGGGAACGCCGCGCTCCGGCTGCTCTATGAGCAGGGGATCGATCTGTCGCTGCGGGGCAATGGCTTGTTCGCGGAGGAGACGGAGCGGTGGATGAATTACTGCAACATTACGAATGAACCGCTCTATCATCCGCATATGATGGAGGCTTCCGGGGAGGTGGTCGCCGCTATCAATGAAATGCTGCTGCAAAGCTGGTCCGGCGCCATCGAGGTGTTCCCCGCCATCCCGTCAGGGGAGCCGGAGCCGGATCGGATGGCCGGTCTGTATGCGCATGAGGTCGGCCACAAGGTTCGTCCTTACGCCAGGTGGGAGGAGTGCAGCTTCCGCAATCTGCTGGCGGCGGGAGCGTTCGAGGTCAGCGCCGCCCGGAGGGAGGGGCGCACGGCCTGGGTCCGGCTGAAGAGCAAGGCGGGACAGCGCGCCGTATTGGTCCATCCGTTCGGCCCGGAGGCGGAAGCGGCCGTGGCGCGGCTGGACGAGTCCGGGTGGAGGAGGATTCCGCATCATTTGGAGCAGGGGCGGCTCGGCTTCGACACGGAGGCCGCCGGAGATTATGCCGTGTATCCGGCGGCGATTGCGGTGGATGGTCTCTCACTGGTTTTGTGCGGGGAGGCGGGAGCCGAGGATGCGGCCGCCGGGTCGGCAGTTGGACAGTCGGATGAGCCAGGCCAGTCCGATAATCCTGGTGAGGCCTGCCAGTCTGGTGATGCGGGTCGGGGCGGTATGGCAGATCGATCTGCTGAGGCGGGTCAATCTGGTGTTGTGGAGCAGTACGGTAAGATGGGGAAGTTCGGTGAGTCGGGTCAGTCTGGTAAGGTGGTGCAGTGCGGTGAGGCAGGGCAATCTGGTGAGATGGAGCAGTACGGTAAGACGGGGAAGTCCGGTGAGTCGGGTCAGTCTAGTGAGATGGAGCAGTACGGTAAGATGGGTCAGGCAGGTGAAGTGAGGCAATCAAGTGAGAAGGGGCCGTTCAGTGAGGCAGGCCGTTCCGGCGAGACGGGCGAATCCGATGTGCCCGGTCAAGCTGCTGTGCCGGGTCCGGGCCGCAGCTCGCCGCGTGTGCGCGAGGCGCATACGGGCCGGCGGGTCTTTCTCGGGAAGGACCGGGATACGCGGCATTATCAGCTGCTGGATCATTTCACCTTCGATTATTATGCGGGCAATTACCGGGAATCGCGTCTCGCCGCCTACCGGATCGATTGCGGCCCGGGGAAGCGGGCCAAGGATTACGGCCAGGCCTTGCCGCGGCAGGTCCATATAGACGGCATCGTAGGCCAGACGTTCCGCCCGTTAACGCCGCAGATGGCCTTTACGCCTTATACGGGCATCGGGTGGATGGACGGTGGGGAGCTGATCGCGGAAGACCGCGGGGCGCCGGATGAGCTGCGCCGGGATTTCATCGGCGGGACGGAGGAGGCGACGCTCTTGATCGAGCTGCCGCGAGGCCGCTACGATCTGCTCTTCGTCTCCGGAGACAGCGCCAGCCCTTCGTATACGGCCATCGAGATCGAAGGGCAGTGCGTCTGGCAGCCGGAACGGCCGCTGCGCACAGGAGAATTCGCGACCGACATTGTGCCGATCGCGCAGAGACGGGACGGCTGCGCGGCGATCCGCTTCAGTGCCGGGAAAGGTTTGCCGTGGCGGGTGAATGTACTCATTGTGAACAAGAATTATCCGTATTTGTGAGATCTCGATGTTCAAAGAGTAGGCCGATGTTAGCGAATGTCGCAATTAGTGCGGTCGTGCCGAAGTAATCCGAGTAAATTCGTAGGTCAGCCATGTCTGCAGCCGGATAGCGGGCATTGCGGCGGATTGTAACTCGCTGCTGCAGCGGGTCGCGGAAGCTTAATGCGCGCGTGCTGGGTGTGACCAGTAGTATGAGTCGTGCTGCGTCTGGAACAAGTAGTGTGGGGATGGTGCTTCCGCGGAAGTAGTATGGGTTGCATGACTCATCTGGGCCAGTAATATGCAGTGAGTGCTGCGTCTGCAACAGTAGTTTTTTAGACCAGGGCGATGGCCCCTGGTTTTGGGATATTCCACTGATGAAAGGGGAGTGACGACCTGGAATCCTGCGAAACTACAGTATTTTTTCCACTTGGCGGGTAATATGGGGGAAATTCCTGCATGGGTACATCATTTTGCTCGATTCGTGTCCAAACCAAGCGATAACATACAAAATTGGTGCATTTTTGCAGGATTCACTCGTTCGAATAGCGGGGTCTATGAAAATACTGTACTTTTGCAGCATTTTGGAGGGGAGAGGAGCTAAGTCTATATAATTGTGTAAAAAGCAAATGGCAAAAAAGAGCCATAGCGGGGAGAGTATAATTGGCCCGGACGAGTGCGAAGGCGAGTGTGAGCGCAGCTGGTCCTGGCACGCTCCGGACGCCCGGGAGGGGAGGATGCGAGCGCGGCTCTTCGCGGGGCGTCGGCGGCGGCTTCTTGGGGTTGGAGGGCCTTGGCGCAGACAAAGGCAAGACAGCGGTGAACAGACAAAGGCGAGGCAATGGTGCAGACAAAAGTGAGACAAAGGCGAGACAATGGTGCAGACAAAAGTGAGACAAAGGCGAGACAATGGTGCAGACAAAAGTGAGACAAAGGTGCGGATCAAACGGTGGACAGAAGGTTTTTGTTATGGCTAGCGGATTGCTTTGTTCTGGAAAAGGTGCTACACTCGTTTTAAACGATGATTTAAACATCGTTTAAAAGGATTTCATTTTAAAAAGAATGTTCTCTTTCATTTTCAAGAGGTTGTTCTCTTTCATTTTTTAAGAGAATGTTTTCCTCCATTTTTAAGAGATATCTTCCTTCATTTCAGCTCGACCAAGACCAACGCAAATTGGGCAAGTGTAATGCTCTTACATCAATTCAGAATAAGGAGGGGTTCGATGACACCGCCAGACCAGAGTACTGATACGAAAGAGAAGATTTTGCAGACGACATTGGACGTCATCAAGCGGGAAGGATTCGACAGCGTGACGGTTCGCAAGATCGCGTCCCATTCCGGCACGAACATCGCGCTTGTCAATTACTATTTTGGTTCCAAGGATAAGCTGATCAACGAGGCGATCAAGGGCTTGCTGATCGGCTTTCGCGATACATTCGATGTGCTGGATGACGTATCTGTCCCGCCGAAGGAGCGATTGAAATTCTTTTTGGCCCGCTATGTTCAGGTCATTCAGCAATATCCGGAGCTGGTGCTTCATACGATAGCCGCCGGCTCGGCGATGTTCGCGTCCCAGCATGAGTATGGGGAATTTTTGCGGGCCACGGCCGGAATCGTTAGTGATAATGATTACGCAAATTTTTGGCGCCATTTTTCTCCCCGCATTAATGAAGCCGCTGCTTGAATCCGGGGCCGGGGTCAAGCAAGCTCCTATCGACAGGCAAATCGATTTTTTGTTTGAACGCTATTTTCCTGAACAGGGAGAAGCAAAGGAGCGAGGGGAATGAAATTTCTAAGAGATTATTGGCAGGATCTAGGTCTCGTTGTCGCCTTCTTCGTATGCATTGGCCTGCTGGCAAATGGAGATCGCACACCGGAAATCGAGATTATCTTATGGCTCAGCTTTGTGGCGATATTGGTGCATCAATTCGAAGAATATCGGTGGCCGGGTTATTTCGGAGGGCTGTTTAACGCCGTCATTTTTCGAAGCGAGCACCCGGAGCGCTACCCGTTGAATACGCAATCCGCCATGATCATCAACCTCGGCATCGCTTATCTGTTCTATCTTCTACCCGTCTTTGTACCGCATCTCATCTGGCTCGGGCTTGCCCCCGTTTTCATGGGCTTTTTCCAATTTATATGGCATGGCATCTTTGCTAACCTCAAGGCGAAAACAATATATAACCCCGGCTTGGGCGCCGTTCTGCTGCTTCATTTTCCGATCGGCGGCTGGTATATCTATCATATCTTGACTCACAATCTGGCAAGCGCGTGGATTGATTTTGGGCACGGTTTATTTTGTGATCGCCGTCTATCTTTCATCATCAAGGGGAATATGTGGCTGAAGAACGAACACTCGCCCTATGCGTTTACTCCGAAGCAGCTTGGCCCGTACAACTTGTCCGCAGAACGAAAAACGCAGCACGGGGATCGGGACTAGCCAACGTTCGCAGCGGATACTTGCATGACAAGGTCCGTCTTCTTCAGCCTTTTCCGTAATGAAGCGGCGTTGATGCTTGTGAGACTTTTTTACTTAAATAAGTTAAGCGTCGTAATAATGATTGGCATAGCGAACACATCAATCAGAAAGGCGCCGACAATAGGAACGATCAGGTACGCTTTGCGGGAAGGGCCGAAGCGCTCCGTGACCGCGGCCATATTGGCCATCGCATTGGGCGTGGCGCCCAGTCCGTGGCCCGTGAAGCCTGCGACCATTACGGCGGCGTCATAGTTTTTGCCGAGCAGCCGGAACAAAATGAAAATACCGAACAGGACGATAAATACGACCTGGACCAGCACGATGACGAGGATTGGAAGCGCCAGATCGGCTACCTCCCACAGCTTGATGCTCATGAGCGCCATGGACAGGAAGATGCCAAGCGTAACGTCGCTAATCAGGTTGATGCTTTTCATATCGATCGCTTGTGGCTTGAATTTATCCACGGTATTGCGGACGATGACGGCGACGAACATGGCCCCGACATAACCGGGCAGGACGAAGCCGGTGGCTGACGAGAACAGATCTCCCAAATATGTCCCTAACGCCATGCAGAAGGTAATGAGCAAGACTTGAATGAAGAAAGTATGAGTCGTAATCGGCTGTGCGTGTTCTTTTACGTCCACAGCATCCTCAATGGCTTCGGTTGGTTTCAGATTGTATTTGCCAAGCAGATACTTGACCGTCGGGCCGCCGACCAAGCCTCCGGCGATAAGACCGAACGTGGCCGCCGCAATCCCGATGGACAGTGCGGACGGGATGCCCATCTCTTCGATGGTTTGTCCAAATGCGGTTGCGGCTCCATGTCCGCCTTCCATAGACACCGCTCCGGCCATCATCCCGATCAGGGGGTGGATGCCGAACAGGGAAGCGAGGGAGACGCCGATGACATTTTGCGCCAGAGCGAGGAAGCCGCAGGCTAGCCAATAGATGACGAGCAGCTTGCCGCCCAGCTTGATGAGCTGGAAGCTGGCGCCCAAGCCTACCGTGGTGAAGAACGTGAGCATGAACAGGCTTTGGAGCGAGGTGTCTAATGTAATGGATAACAGGCCTGTCGTCTTCAGAATTGTAGCGATAATGGCGAACAAGAGACCTCCGACCACGGGGCCGGAATACAAAACCTTTGCAGCACGCCTGTCTTTTGACAATGAATGTCCGAGTACGAGCAGCGCGACGGCCAAAAATATCGTGTTCACTTGATTAAGTGCCAATGTCATCGTTGTCCCTCCCTAAAATGGCCATGATGGCTTCATTCGTCAAGTAAGCACCTAACTTTACGGTTCTGCCCTGTTCGTCTACGGCCGGATTCACTTCGCAAATATCAAAAGAAAGCGCTTTCGAATGTGATGCTGCCGCTCGGATAAGGCTGCGGACAATCATCGGATTCAATCCGAAAGGGGACGGGGCGCTGACTCCCGGCGCAAATGCCGCATTGATCACGTCGGTGCACAGGGTAAGCATCACATAATCGTGCTGGTCGATAAATTCGTGCAAGGCGGATGTAATCTCATCCATCAGTCCATCCTGCATCTCTTCTTCCAAAATATAGCCCGCGCCAAGCTCGTCCGCCTTGTCGAACAGCTCCTGGGTATTGCCGAAGCGCTGAATGCCGAGCACAAAATAATGGCTGTTGCGGTCCTGCTCCAATATTTGGCGGAACATCGTGCCCGAGGAAGGCTGCTGGTCATAGGCGCGCAAATCGAAATGAGCGTCAATGTTGATGATGCCCAGCGAAGCGTCTGCGCCGATATAGCGGCGGACCCCTAGATAATGCCCATACAGCGTCTCATGGCCTCCGCCTAATATAATCGGAGTAGCCGCTGCGGACAGGATGCGGTAGACCGCCTGGCCCAATGCTTCCTGGGCTTCTTCCAGCTGTTCGCCGCGGCAGCTTATATTGCCGGCGTCGGCAAGCCGATGGCCTTCCTCGGCTCTCCAAGGAATGCTTGCAAGCGCCCGCCGGATCGCATTCGGAGCTTGTGCCGCCCCGACTCGGCCCTGATTCCGCCGCACGCCTTCCTCGCATTCAAACCCGATAATGGCGCAAGTCTTGGCAGAGGCAGCAGAGGCAGTCTGCCATGTATCCAGATCGATCGGTTCCACGATTTGATGGTAGCGGAAGCTGCTTCTTCTCTGCATGATCCGTCCGTCCGGTCCACACATCAGATCCAACCTTGTTTTGCAATTTTCCCATCCTCTCTATGAGTTTCTGACCTGTATTCGGTTGTTTGTATTATTATAAGATGACATTCTTATAATTTAAAATATATAATATTAATAAATTAATAGCTTGGAGTTATAAATTAGAAAGGAAGATAGCGTTGGACATCAAGCAATTGTTTTATTTCGTGACGGTTGCCGATCAGTTGAGCTACTCCAAAGCGGCGCAAAAACTGCATATTTCCCAGCCTTCGTTAAGCAACGCCATTAAAAATCTGGAGCATGAGGTCGGTTCGCCCTTGCTGGAACGAAGCACCCGAAAAATAGAGATGACGGACGCCGGCAAAGTGCTGTATAACAAATCGCTTCAGCTCCTGTCCCATATGAACATTTTGAAAAAGGAGATGCAAGAGGTAAGGCTGACGGGAAGCGGGGAGCTTATCATCGGCATGATCGAGTCGGTGAGGCATTGGGTTCCGAAAGTCATTCGCGAATACCAGGGCCGGTTCCCTTCGATACGGATCAAGCTAATCGAGGTGTTGAGCCGGAAGGCGGTCATCGATTCCTTGCGGAAATATCATACCCATCTCATCATTACCAATCAGTGTATTGAGGAGGAGGACATCGAATCGCTTCCTTTATATAAGGAGAAATTGGTGCTCGTGCTGCACCGGGATCACCCTCTGTCCGTGAAGGAATCCATTACCTTTACAGAGCTGGCCGAGGAGCCTTTTATTATTAGCATGGAGGGGTTCCAGACGAGGGAGGATATTTTGGAAGCCTTCGCGCTTGAAGAAGCATCCCCGAACATCCAATTTGAAATTGAACGCTTTGAGACCGCTTTGACACTCGTCCGAGAAAATCTGGGGGTTGCCATCATCCCTGAAAATTATCTAGTTGAACCGAAGGATGCCTCCATGGTCCGGAAAATGATGGATTCGCCTGCGCTCGAACGAACGGTGTATCTAACGTATATGAAAAACCGCTATTTGGCTCCCGCGGTCCAGAGCTTCCTGGAAGACATTCAACGGTGCTTCGCCTCAGACCACAAAGCCAACGTCTGACGGACGTTGGCTGCGCCGCTCGCGATGGAGCAGATCTCTAGCGCTGGTAAATCTGCCGATAGCGGGCCGGCGTAATGCGCTCGAATTTTTTGAACGTTTTGATGAAATAGCTTGGTTCGCTGAACCCGAGATCGTTGCTGATCTGCGAGACGGACAGCTCCGTCGTCTCCAGCAGCTGCTTGGCCCATTCCATCTTCAGGCGGGGGATGAACACGGAGAAGTTCTCTCCGGTCTCCTTCGTAAAGATGCGGCTGAAATAGCTCGGACTGACATGACAGAGGACCGCCATATCGGCCAGCTTCACATTTTCGCTTTTATGACTATAAATATAATCGAATGCCGGCTGCAGAATCGGGTTGACGCTTCCGTTCTCTGCTGGGTCATGCTGTTGATGTGACTGTTGAGCAGCGTGTTTTCCAGTTCGCTTTTCATGGTCTGAATATTGCGGAACGCATGATCGGCCAACGAATCGATGATCGGGTTATTGCCGGTTAACGCTTGCCGGTACATGTCGATGGTCGCATTTTTATGAATCGCTTCCTCTACAATATAATTGCATAGATGATACAGCATCTCCGAGATCGTCACCACTTCGTCATACGACAGGACCGGCAGCGAATCGTAGTCCTGCTCCAGGGTGCGGAATTTGGCGTTGGCGACGGCATTGGAGGGACGCGTCACGATCTGCTCCAGGTCCATCGGGTTGTCGCGCAGCTTGACCTGACCGGCCATGATGGCGCCCATATATTGATTGTGAACGATAATCGGGATGGCAATATCGACAATATTGAAGTGGCAAAGGTAGATATAAGGCTTGTTCAGCCGCACCGCTTCCAGACCGCCCCGAGCGTCGCATTTTTGGCAGTAGGGCGACAAGGCTTCGTCCCGGCGTATCGCCTGGCAGAAGCTCTGGCAGTGACTGTGCTTCGTGACGGGCACGCCTTTATAATCGGTCGTGATGACGGCCATTTTCGTAACGAGAGAGAGCGAGTCCTGCAGCGTCTGCCATTTTTCCATATCAATGATGCTGTCCAAATGAAACCGCGAGGTCATAATCACTCATTCTCCTTCCGTACGCTCTTCCCTATTATAGCACATAATAATCGGATGACAGGACAAGATAATACTATTTTGAATAAGAGGATAAGAAAATACGATGAGAAAGCGCTTTATTTTGCAGGGATAGTTCCATGATCTTGTACCCGGCCGCAACTATAATGGAAGTGGAAGTTCACACAACACAGAGGAGGATTACGCAAATGAGAAAAGCGTTTATCAGTCCAGCCAAATATGTACAAGGTGAAAATGAACTCTTGAATCTCGGATATTTTATCAAAACCTTCGGAAAATCGGCTCTGCTGATTGCCCATGCCGATGATGTGCAGCGCGTCAAGCCGAAGCTTGAACATACGATGAAGACATATGGAGTGACGCTAGTTGAGAGCGGTTTCAACGGAGAGTGCTCCCGTCAGGAAGTGCAGCGGTTGAAGAAGCTTGCGGCGGAGCATAATTGTTCCTGCACGATCGGGCTGGGCGGAGGCAAGGCGATCGACACCTCCAAATGCGTCGCGGAAGGCGAAGCGCTCATTATCGTTCCGACGATCGCGGCGACGGATGCGCCGACAAGCCATTCCGCCGTGCTGTATACGCCGGAAGGAGAGTTCGACGATTATGCTTATTTCAAGCAAAGTCCGACGGTCGTCATGATCGATACGACGGTGATCGCGAATGCGCCGACGCGCTTCCTGGTCGCCGGGATGGGGGATGCGCTGTCGACGTATTTCGAAGCGAGAGCGACGTCGAATTCGTATTCGCGAGTCAATGCAGGGCTGCCATGCGGCGAGCAAGAGGGGGTAGGTCCGGCAGTCGGCACCCGTGCCGCGCTGGCTCTGGCCAAGCTGTGCTATGAGACTTTGCTGGAGGATGGAGCCAAGGCCAAAGCGGCCTGCGACGCGAATCTGGTGACGCCTGCGTTTGAAAATATTGTGGAAACGAATATCCTGCTGTCCGGCCTGGGCTTCGAAAGCGGCGGTCTCGCGGCGGCTCATGCGATCCACAATGGCTTGACGGCACTGGAGGGTACGCATCATTATTATCATGGGGAGAAAGTGGCCTTTACGACGCTGGTGCAATTGGTTCTGGAAAATGCGAGCACCGCGGAAATGAATGAGGTGCTGCAATTCTGCGTCAGCGTGGGCCTGCCGGTCTGTCTGGCTGATATCGGCGTGACGAGCGTGACGGATGAAGAGCTGCGGAACGTGGCGGCCAAAGCCTGCATCGCGGAAGAGTCGATTCATTCGATGCCATTCCCGGTTAATGAAGAGATGGTGGTGGCCGCGATTCGCGTCGCGGATCAGATTGGCCAGCAATTTAAGCAAAAGGGTGAATAATCGTGAAGAAGATTATCAATAAGCCGGAGACACTTGTCCGGGAAATGTGCAGCGGCCTGGTGCTTGCTCATCCGGAGCTGGAATTCATCAGCAAGTACAAGATCGTGAAGAAGAGAGCTGAACGGGGAAAAGGTCACCTTGATCAGCGGCGGAGGAAGCGGCCATGAGCCGGCGCATGCCGGCTTCGTCGGGCAAGGATGCTCGATGTGGCGGTGTGCGGCGATGTGTTCGCCTCCCGTCCCAGATTCAGGTCTATCAAGCGATCAAGGCTTCCGCCAGCAAAAGGGCACGCTGCTCATCATCAAAATTATAGCGGCGACATTATGAACTTCAAAATGCGGCCCATCTCGCGGAAGAAGACGGCATCAAGGTCGATTATGTGAAAGTGGACGACGACATCGCGGTGGAGGACAGTCTGTATACGGTCGGCCGCCGAGGCGTGGCCGGAACGGTGTTCGTGCATAAGATCGCCGGCGCTGCCGAAGCGGGCCTGGAATTGGCGGATGTGAAGGCTGTCGCCCAACACGCGATCGACCGGACGAGAAGCATCGGCTTCGCCCTCACGTCCTGCACCGTCCCGGCCAAAGGGACGCCGACCTTCGAGCTGGGCGAGGATGAAATCGAGTACGGCGTCGGCATTCACGGCGAGCCCGGCATTCGCAGGGAGAAGATGCAGTCGGCGGATGAGCTGGCGAAGAAAATGGTGGCGGATCTGTTCCGCGATATGAAGCTGGATGATGGCTCCGCTGATGAGCTTGCGGTGCTGGTGAACGGGTTCGGCGGCTCGCCGCTGCAGGAGTTGTATCTGCTCGCTAACGCGGTCGTGCGGGAAATCCGCAGTCGTGGAGTCTCCATTTTTAAGGTCTTCGTCGGCAACTATATGACGAGCATCGATATGGCCGGGGCTTCCGTGTCTTTGATGCGGCTGGATGAGCAGTTGAAGCCGTTTTTGGAGGCGGACTGCGATACGCCGGCGCTGCAGGTCAGCGGGCCGTTCGCGCCGCTGGCTGTCCAGGAGGAGGCAGCGGAGACGGCGGAGAAGCAAGCGGTGTCTTATCGCTGCGAGACGGATCCTGCCTATGCGAAGATTGAGGGGAATGTGTTCTCGCTGAACAACTTGATCTATCTTACCGACAAGATGAGCGAGATTATTATCGAGAATGAAGTGCCCTTCTGCGAGCTCGATTCGCATGCCGGGGACGGCGACTTCGGCATGAGCGTCGCGAAAGGCTTCAAGCAATTGAAGCGCGAATGGCATGAGATTCTGGCGCATCACGCCGGGAATATCGGCGAGTTCTTCCATGCTTGCTCCCTGGTCATTATGGAGCATTGCGGCGGCGCTTCCGGGCCGATCTGGGGCTCGGCGTTCCGGGCGGCCGGGAAATATGCCGGGGACCGCACCGAATTGACGGTCCCTGAATTCGCGGGGATGATGCAGGCGGTGGTCAAAGGGATTCAGGACACCGGCGAACGCTCCTTCGGCCGCGGTGCTGTCGTCGGCGACAAGACGCTGATCGACGCGCTGGCTCCGTTCGCGGACGCCTGGGAGCGGAGCGCCGTAGCGGGCGACGAGGTGAAGACGGCAGCGACCGCAGCGGCGGAAGCTGCCGTCAAGGCGCGAAGCATACGGAGACGATCGTCGCCCGTATGGGCCGGGCAGGCACGGTTGGCGAGCGCAGCCTCGGCTACCCGGACGCCGGCGCCTATGCGCTCGGCGTGATTTTCACGGAGTTGGCGCGGGTGATGGAGTAGCACTTGGCCCCTGCGGTTGCAGGGGCCAGGCTCAGGTGCAGGCGCTGCGGCAGATGCCAGTGGCAGGTGCACAGGTGGAGCGCTGCTGGACTTCTGAACTGCCGGGCTTCCGGAAGTGCCCGTCCGGGGACAAATGCTGCAAAACTACAGTAATTTACTCCTTTGGCAGGCGGATAAGGTCAAAAGCTGCGCTGGTGCAGCTTTTGACCTTTTGCCGTCAGGAGCAAAGTGGTGAAAATTCCTGTAGATTTGCAGGAATCATTTTCGGGTAGCTAGTTGTCTCGGAGAATACTGCAGTGGTGCAGCAATTTCTGAACTTTCGAGGATCAAAGTCGCATTAACAAGTGTCTTTTAAACAAATTTATGATTTATTTCTTTGATGTGCTGAAAACAAAACGGATGTTATAGATGACGGGATGAGTTAGTCTAAATGATTTCCAGCAAAACGCACGAAAATCTCCATTAAAGCTGGTGTTCGTATATTGTTAACTGAAAGCATCGGAGACACTTCGCTCTTCCTAAAGGTAGGGGAGGTGTCTCTTTTTCTATGTACGATGATATTTCCAACATTACACTCTGTAGGTATACTTAGGGGAGGAGCAAGCGTTGTGAGAGGGAATTTGGAAAGGTAGAGTGAAGTGGAGTTGGCGTTATGATCCTGCTCGTCGGATTATACGTATACGCGCCTCTTTGTAGGCTAAATTTAGAATACAGTAACGAGAGTTATGACAAATGATTTTTTGATTTATTCAGACACCAACTGGCAGAAAGTAGACATGAAATTAGTCAGGTTCTGAGCTTAAAAATGATATAATGAAAAAATAAAAGACAGATGATATAGTGTTTTCCACTCTAAAAGAAATGTGTGATTATAATTTATTTGAGCCTAATATGAGTCCTAATGAATTTTTTAGACAAAGTTGGATCATTGATGTCCATGAGGCAGACGAGATGACGCAGCGATTCGTTGTATTTCTCATCATAGATGCAATTGATACATACCTCGCTCGTCTACGGGACTCAGCCTTGGATGATGAGTTTAACCGAGCGTTACGATTAATGATTGTTATTGATGAGGCTAGAAAAGTACTTGGGTTTGGGCAACCTTCTCTGATTAATATAGTAAGGACAAGTAGATCAAAAGGCGGGGCGGTACTCTTTATAACGCAATCTCCAGATGACTTTGCTCAAGATGACGAGAATTATCTTGAAAATATTGGCTTACCAATTTGTTTTAGAACTAACGCCAGAAACTCCTCCTTAAAATCTGTTCTCGGCGGTTCGGTTGATCTTGCAGGACTTGGTAATGGTGTTTGTGTAACCAGATTACCAGAAAATCCTACACTGGTTAGAGTTCAAGCTTGGCAGTAATCCTCCTGATAGATCAATACTTTGTAATTAAGAGCGGTAGTACAGAATTCAATACTGAACTGCCGCTTTTTTGTGTTTATTTGGAAATGTTTCGATAGTATGTCCTCATCTTGTTTAAGGATTCAGTTTACTTAACTTTATATTTATTGTCCTGACAAGTGTTGTAGACGATCCAAGATAATAAAAAAAAGGACAAGGTAAACAAGCTAAAAAAGAAAAGGGCCGCAAGGCCCTTAATTCATTTGAATATGTAATTCATTAAAAAGATACAAGGCATCTTTAAATCCTTGTAAATATATTTTACTTTCCAAAACGATTTGTAATGAAATTTGGGCGTCTTCATAGAGAAATAGGGTGTGTTGAAGGTTATCTGGAAGCGAATCTCGAATTAGTTTTAGATACTTCTGACATTCAGAAGAAAGTTGTTCAAGGTCTGATTTTGAGTATAGCGTTTCTATACGATTGCGAATTAAAGGTTCAGCTAAGACTTCAAAGGATTCAGGCAATGACTTACCTCCTCTCTTTAACTCTATAAGATTATTATATACCTTCGTAGGGTTAATTGTAAAGAGAATTATTAACTTTATAAGGTGAAATGATGACTTCTAATTGAAAAAAATGATTTTCAGAGAGATAATATATTGAGCATGGGAGGGAATCTGTTTGATAAAGTGTAATATCAGAGTTTTAATGGCTGAGCACCGAATAGATGATATAACAGAGTTAATGACCAGATCTGGACTGAGTAGAAATTCAATTAACAAACTGTATAAAGAAATAAATATTGAGACAACAAAATTAGAAACATTATTTAAACTGTGCGATACATTTGGATGCAAACTATCAGATTTAATTGAATACACGCCTGATAATTAAAGAGTACTAAACGACGAGGGAATATTCGCAGAAGGACCCCACCGTACAATGCATCTACGCTGTGGTACATTCGCCCCTTGGTTGTCAGATGTATAAACAAAAAGAATATTCAGACAACACACGACCCAACCTAAGATAAGAGTTATCTAAGCCCGGGTCGCGTCTTTTTACATTGCTCTGGGGTTGATGGGGATTATGGAGTTAATGTTAATTACACTGATCAAAAACAATTAAACATGAATTGATTGAGAGATAGTTATCGTAAGAGAATAAGAAGACTTAAGGTATGCTTTTATATAAATGTTAGTTAATTGGTAACTATCTTTCTTCAATTTTGGTATGTGATGAGTAATTGGGAAATGATTAATATATAGAATCTCTGAAAGACCTATTGATAGCTATTCAATAAAGGCCCAACTTCAGCTAACATCATATCTACGTTGCGGACTGCACCCTTGGTTCGCAAGCCAGAGAAGTTGATTCAGCGAACAACCCTGCGAGGCTAAGTGCTTCGCACCCAGTCGCTGGCGTATCTTTAAGCCTCTCGGGCTCGTGAATATAGAAATGTCCTGCGAAATAATTCCGAAACGAAAGGTGATTGTTTTGAACGAAGTTGAAGTAACACTACAAGATGTTTTTGCAGAAGAGCTTGATTCGATTCTCGGCTGATATTATATCTATGATGAATTTATTAAGTACTGGCCAGGTGTCTATATTAACGATATAAAGTTTCAAAGTTACTCAGTATCAATTTCATCATTATATTCGATGATGCGTTTTTCTGGTTTTATAACTGAAGAAGACTTCAACGATTTTTCTTCATACCTTTCTGGGGAACCGGAAACATGCTTCAATGAACTACGATTACCTGAAAGCGGTGTAATGATCGCTAGCGTACAAATTAAAGAACCTATAATAAATATTAGATTTAACAATGAAATCTTATGAATCTTGGATTGTCAACAGTATATCAAACAGCTTTCTTAAGGGCTGATCTTCTGTAGTCAACAGGACTCATATAGCCTAAAGTTCCATGTATTCGGTGATTGTTATACCAATTTACGTAGTCGTACAGCTCTAACTCAAGATGCTGAAGGCTCTGGAAGTTCATCTGGAACTCAGTAAGTGTCTATCGATCAACTTGTTCTTGAATTCACTACCACGATCCTTGTGGAATAACTGAATTTGACGTAGAGGCAAAGGCATACCGACCAGGGGCATCCTTTGGCCTGCGCTAAAGCCAATGATCTCTCGATTAAAGAGGTCAACCAGTACACAAATGTACTGCCATCTGTTTTGACTTTGACATACGTCAGAACGCTTACAACGACGCGTTTCGCTTCAGTTTGCTGGAACTGACGGTTCAGTTCAATTGGCTGCTGCGACTGGTTACATGCCGCTTTGTGAGGTTTGTATTGAGTCACCGTGTACGTAGAAACAAGTCCCTGTTCCTTCATGGATGCGTCCAATTCGACGTCTAGATCGATAAGTCCGCGTTCATGAAGCTTGGCTTTGATCTTTCTTGTGCCATAGGCTTTCCGGTTCTTTTCGAAGATTTCAACGATAGGTTTTGTCATCTCGTCTTCATAGTGACGTTCTTTTTCTTCATAATAGTACGTGCTTCTAGAAATTTGCAGGACGTCGCATTGCTGATACCGAGTATTTGTCACGATTTCGTTTGATGACACTTACTTTCGTCCCATGATAAGCGCGGCTTGCTTTAAAATGTCGTTCTCCATTTTGAGTAGCTGATTTTCTTTTCGCGGAGCGATAAGTTCATTTTCTTCTGGCGAACGATTGTCCTTCTCTGAGAAGGGACCTGACAGATGAGCTTGTTTGATCCAGCGATCTAATGCAGATGCTGTTAGTTCTTATTCACTTACAATATCTGCTCTTGATTTTCCTTCTCGTATAACTGAACCATCTGTTTTTGAATTCATCTGTAAATGTACGTCTTTTCCTTGGCATAGTAGATCCGCTCCTTGGTCTGATGTGTTCATTCTACTAGCCCATATTTTTTCTGTCCAATTAAGTATAGCCGATCCAGACTAATAAAATTAAAGCAAAGGAAGAATTCCACAGTGCTTTTAGAAAATTATTATACTGAAAATTATAAAAGCTTTGATGAATGGTTTGAACTGATTAGAAAAGGGGAATTTGTATATCCACAGCTAAGGATACCTTACGAAGAGTGGCTTGAAGAATATATTGACAACATAAAGACAAAAACAATACACGAAGTAAAAGAACTTTTAAGATGCTTATTAGTTCCAATACATCGAAAATTGATGTTGAGGATTATAAACTGTATCGTACCTTGAAGGATTCTGACCCCTAAAATTGAAATGAAAATTATTATTAAGTATGGACTCAAATGAAATGTACAAAAGAATAGAAAATGGAAACG